>JAGCTF010000027.1 GCA_017963755.1 Clostridia bacterium
AAAAATGCAACATTTTGTGGCAAAAAAAGATTTTTGAATGTTGTATAATGATAATGCCGGAGATTGAAGGCGCCAATCTGATCTGCGGCAGGTACGATAGAAACAATGGAGATTTGAAAGGAGCCGTTTATGAAACTTAAACACATAACAAAACGGGCAGTAACTTTTTTACTTGCTGTTGTATTGCTTACCGGCTGCTTGATACCGTATGCGGCGAATAATGAAACCGCACAAGAAACAGGAGGCATCCCGGACCCGCTTATCAGCACAACAAGTAATATTGATGCTCTGACAGAATTATCCACAGACAGCACTTTGTTGTCAGATCCCGAATCGCTCTCCGAGGCGGAAGCCGCTTACCGCGAACGTATGCAGCGCGAGCGTGCCGAAGGAATCCTGGCGGATTCGAAGATCGCAGATTATGTGAACACGGATGAGTTTTTCGAAACCAAACCGATGTTCCGCTTAACGGCACTGGAGAAGCTCAATACGTACGTAGTTCAGAACGCAGACAACACTAATACCGTATATATTATGTCCGAAAACGTCAAATACGTCGATAAATCCGGCAAAATACGCGAAAAAGACATTGCCCTGACTGCCTCTGAAAAGGGCTATTCTGTCACCGATTCCGACGTTAAATTGCTGCTTCCGTTAAAGCTGTCTGACGGTATTGACGTCAACACAGATTTTGGTTCGCTTTCGCTGATCCCCCAATTACGTGCAGAAAGCGCGGCAAAGTTCAATGAAAAATCCAATTCCGTGCTGTACTCCGGGGCTTTTGGCAGCGGCTCTTCTCTGCGCTACACTCCGACACTTTCCGGCGTGAAAGAAGATATAATACTCGAAACCCGTCCGGAAGAGAATTCCTTCGAGTTCCGCATGGAAACGCAGGGGCTTTATCTTGCGGAAGAAGACGGTATTTACTATCTTGTTTCTACAGATAACAAAGACAGCCGTATCCGTCTCAACCAGATATATATTTATGACGCCAACGGACGCTTTACTGCAGGGGAAATGAGTGTCATTGACGAAGGCCGCGGAAAATTCTTATTGACCGTTGCTGCGCCCAGGGAATACCTTGACGATGCTGAAACGACGTATCCGGTGACGATCGATCCAAGTTTCACTATAAAAACAAACCAGTATTCGTCAAATATTATTGACGCTGCGGTTCATCAGAACAAGCCGAATATGAACGCAGGTACATGGCAGTACGATAATATAGGATACACAGATTCAACTTACGGCCTGGCGCGGACGGTTATCAAACTAAGCGCATTACTTAGCAATTCCACGTACCAGAGTCTTACGGCGAGCCAGATAAACAGCGTTACATTTAGTGCAATGGAAGCTACCGGCAACAGTTCAAAAACTGTTAAATTGCATCCTATAACCGGAACTCCGACCTGGACTGAATCAACGGTCACATGGAACAATTACGGTTCCTTCGACACCACGGTCAACTATGGCGGAACGCTTACCGGTGATGTATGGACTCATTTCAATATAACTAACCTGGTTAAAGCCTGGAAAAACGGATCGTACAACGGCAACGGCTGCTTTATTTTCATCATGGGTGGCACGGAGAGCTCCCAGTGCCGGGCGCTGTATTCGACGGAGTATTCCGGGACTTCGAACAGACCGTATTTATCTTTTACGTACACTTCGTCATTAACAATTAACGATGACAGTGTTGACGTGGAAGAAGATGATACATATCAGCTTTCGGTAACAGTCGATCCGCCGGGAGCAACTATTACATATTCCGTTTATGACACCGATATCGCAACTGTTTCATCTACCGGTCTGGTGACCGGAATCAAAGCCGGCACTACTTTTGTGACAGTATTTGCCGGCGGCGACAGCAGACTTGTAATGATATATGTTGTAATAGAAGACGGCGTTTATACGCTGAAGAACGCGGAGGCGAGCGTATATTTAACAGTTGACGGAGTCATCGAAGAAGAACATAAAGTAAGACAAAAGAATCTTATATATGCAGGTAATCCCGATTATGATCGGATTCGGCAGATGTGGAAAATAAGGTATCTTGGATACGGACGCTACAGTGTCCGCCCGATGAGAATGCTGTTTATGGGATTGTCGGCTTTTCAGAGCGGGAGCAACACATATGTAACAACGCACAACATTGGTACAATGGATTATGCGGCAACAGTACCCGACAGTGAGAAATGGGCAATATCCAGACCGTATTCTTCGCAATATATCCGTCTGACGCAAAACGGACAATCAAGCAAAGCGGTACAGGCAATGGGCGGAAGTTCAAATGATGGCGCATTTGCAGTGCTCGGACAGAGTTCCGGTTCTCTTTACGCGCTGTGGTTTGCGGAAAGAGTAACAGTCGTCCCCAAAGGGATATATCTTTACGATACTGAAAAACAACAGGTAGTAGAAGACTATAGCACCGAATACATAGCTCCTGAAGAAGAAAGAAACAACTTCCTTCCAGTCGGTTACTCCGGTTCGTATATGGAACAGTCATTTTTTTGGAGCTCGACAGATGGGTTTGTCTCATTAAATAGTGCTTTGCCTAATGCAACAATTAAAGGATTAGAAAGTGGATTTGATTGTATACAAGTAAGATGGAATTCTCCGTGGAATACGATTAAGACCAGTTTTTATATGAAGGTAACAGACGTTGCAAATGGAACTTATTTTTTGAAGAATAAGCATTCCGGCAAATACGTTGACATTTATCATCAGGAAATGGAAGACGGTACTAACGTGCATCAGTGGGAGTTTCACGGAGGAGCAACGCAGAGGTGGATATTTACCAGAACAGAAAATGATTATTATTCAATCGTTTCAGCTAATTCCGGCAACATTTCATATTATTTGAGTCAGGAACATGATACGGCTTTTGACGATAATATTGTCATAGACTCGAGCAGCATAGATGACGGTAAGAAATGGAAAATCAAGAAAGCAGTATCCGGATCCTATATATTGGTGACGGACAATGGCCTTGACAACTACTTTCCTCCGAATGAACTGGATATGTATGTTATGAGCATATCGTCAAATAATGCAAATAGCAATGGATGCAATATTCAACAGTTGCTGTATACGGACAATACGAATTATAGAGATGAATGGGAATTAGATTTATTTGGAAAGGATGTCTATAAATTATTGGCGCTTAATGAGAATAATATCTCAAGAAATGGATATTTTAGCGGAGTTGATTCAATATTATTCAATAAAACTGGGAAATATGCATATAAAGATTTTTATACAAGTATTTCTAAGCAGACAGTTAAAAGGCTTCTTGTTGACAATGAAATTTTTATTATTCATACACATGGATCAAAAACTTCAATACAACTTGATAATGCTTGGATTCCAACTGAATTAACAATGAGCGATATTAATAATCTACATTTAGAGGATACTCACCTTATTGTATTGTTAACATGCAATACTGGAAAAGATTTTTCTGAAGCACATATTATTAACAATAATCCTGTTAATATTACTGAAAAAATGGTCTGTCAAGGTGCGGAAACGGTAATTGGATTTAAAGATGTTACTACTGTTGGTGATTGCAACAGTTTTGCAGTCAGTTTTATAGAATTGCTTTTTGGAACAGAGCACTACACCGTTGAAGAAGCTATTTTATCTATTGATTATGAGCATTATACTCACCATATGGATGAAATATATGCTTTGGGCGGTAATCACGATTTATGTTTTTATAATTAAGGAGGAGCAAATATGAAAAAAACAATTATGCTTTTTGCTATTATACTGTTTTTAGGGATGATTTCTTGCAGTAAATCAAAAACGATCAGCCAAGTTACTTATGAATGTTTTATCACTGAAATCGCTAACGACGGAATAATAGAGTCACCTGAAAAAGATTGGTGGCAGAGCAATGAATCTAACGTGGATAATATTAAAGAGATAACAATATTTGATAAGCACTGCATGGCTAAATATGATCACTCGGTTTTTGTTTATTGGGGACCTAAAATTGTGGATTGCTATAAAAGTGACGAAGACAATTTGATGGTGTATCTTTTTAGAGATGGTAGTTTTGCCGGATTTCATAAGTTTTTCGAGAAGGGATACTATTACGATGACGGTAATCTTGAAGATTCGTATGATTATGCGAGAAATTTAGCAATCAAATATGCGAAAGACTATATAGATGTAGAAGAATATGTGATAGAAGAAAAAATAAGTGATTACTCACTTCAAAGCGACAATATAAAAACTAATCTTTATACGTTTTATTTTGTGAAATATATTGATTCGTTTAGAACATCGGATTGTTTAAGTATTACTATTACTTCTAAAGGTGATATTAGAACGGTTAATATTGGCTGCAGAGAAGTGTTTATTGGCTATCCAAATATAAGTGTCGATAATGAATCTCTAACCAGCACAATTGACACCAAGTTAAAAGAAGCATATTTAAAATATCCTTATATGTCATACGAAATAGAAAGACAGACATTAACTGTTACGCCGCAGGGATCTCTGGCAGTAGTATCGGATATTCATGTTTCTGTTGGAAATAGTAAATCAGATGATAACATTCAGAACACAGCTGTTATTTTAACAACGATATTAGAATAGATTGTGCCAGTTATTGTTTGGTTATGTCATTCATATTGTTCCTCTTAGCATATGCCAGCGATGTTATCAGACATTTGAATGGTATTCAGGGGTAATTGCTGAGCAACAGTAACTGGACTGGTACGGAAAAGTATCAGTGGGTAATACGCAGGCAAAATATCTGCAGGCACATATTTTTCGCCAAAGTCACGCTACCATCAGGTCCATGTGGGGCGAATCCATACAGGTTCAAGTCCTGCTATCCGCACCATCGAACAGCCTCGAGATCAACTTCCCGGGGCTGTTTTCTTTTCAGTTGATTTGCCAGCGGATACTGTTCACAACCGTTTAATGCAAAATAGGATTAATAACAAAGATAGAATGTGTTATCCTTGATTCAAGGAAGTTGAATGTAGCAAAAGGATACTGCTGTTTGCCGCTGAAAGCAAACAAGTATAGTCTTAGCGAGAACAAAGAAAACCGTGGGTTTAGTGACTCAATTATGTGGGGACCAGTTCAGAGTGCGGAGACCTCTTTTTTGAAAGGAACGTTTTATGGTGTACGGTTCATTTGGGGGCGGGTAAAAAAATTTTTCAACAAAACAAAATATTTTCGATTTTTTTGCGTCTATATAAGTGAACGGGCTGAAAAAGCTTATCCGGCTGCTTCGGTAACACCTGTGAGCCGGCGGCAAGGCCGTTCGAGCCACAAATGCAAATAATAACGGGGATCGTTACGAAGTAACGTTTTGGTTCCCTACCGCAGTTACAAATACTTACTATAGCGACGATACTTTTTTGGGTAGTTTATTAGGCGAAGATTATTCTTCGTAAGGAGGTTGTTTATGATGCGCAATATTTGTAGATATCTATTACTTCTTGTTGGAGTGCTGGTTTTACTACACGTTTTTTTACCAGTAGATTCCTTTGCAATATGGGATATTCAATCATATCCCGTAGAAAAAAACATTAATGTTTTAGAGATAATAAAAGAGACTTTAACTGACGAAATGTTAGAGGAGGATCTTGCTCGAATTGACAGACGGTATAATCAGGAAGAGTGCTTTGTCGACAAGGATCGTTTTATCCTGGAATATAATGTTTCTACGACATATTGGCAAGATGTAAAATCCGCAAACTATAATTGCCTGACCGAACAATTAAATGAGTATCCAAGTATTTATGTTCCAGTTTTAGCAAATATAGTAATAGAAGATGAAGAGATTACTAGAGTAGTGGGTCATTATAAAATATATTATGATCTTGTACTAAAGCATTACACTACAATTGTATCGTTTATTAATTCTACAATTCAAGCCTTTATTTCGGGTGAAAATACTCATTTTTATGAAATTATCGGTGATTACATAGAAAATAATTCACCTGAGGCAAAGCAGGCAATAATAATCCGATATCCAAATTCATTAAATGATTATATGGAAAAGATAGCAGTCATCCTCAATGATGATAATGATCCGGTTATTATTGATTTTAGCAACAGTTTACATCTTGAGTCTTTTCAGCAAAAGAATTGTTATTACTCTGTTGACGAATACAAAGAATTAAGAATGAACGTGGAAAAAGAGACATATAATTCATATACATCTCTTGACAATATGATGAGCGGAGGAAGAACAGGAACAAGCAACAGCAAAACAAAAAATAACCTCACAATAATAATCATAGCTTCTGTGGGTGTGTTTTCTGCTTGCTGCGTCGTTGCAGCTGCTGTATTTTTTAAAAAACGCTATTGCCGTAAAAAGACAGTATAGTTTGGGAATATCATGGATTGACGTTTACTGCATCCAGCTCGACTAAACGATTGAACAATTGTCCATACGAATACGATGCATTTACTTCGAGACTATTGGATGTTAATACCGCCGGCGAAGCAATTAAAAGTTTGATGGAAGATATATTTTGATAGTATTATTTTTGCTTCGCCGGTTATTTAAAATGATTGATCGTGTGAATTTGGAGGAATCGGGATGAAAAAAGAAGGTTGTTAATGGTGAATCAGTATTCTAACGGTTGTACAGTGCTGCAGCCGGTATACAGTTTCAGCGGCACGGCGACGGACGTTGAAGGCAAAACCTCGTCTTTTACTTCTGTGGTTATTGCGTTTGAATAGTGACTAATCACGGAATGTAGTAGAACAGAACCGAATATGCATACTGCAGGGCGGGATAACACGAAAAATCATTCTAACTCTATTAGTACTGGACCATTTGATTGGCGAATTGTCGGACTATTTTCCTGCACTCGGCTTGAAAAAAGCAAAGAACAGCATTTCTTCTATGTCGGACATTTCCGTTAAAGCGAAATTTGCAAGAAATTTGAGGAATTTGGACAATGGAGAAATTATTTTAAAAACGAAATATTCCTGAATTTTTTCGACTATAGTGGTGAGGGAAAACCGGAAGGAGGTTTTTATAGTTATTCGGAAGATTCACAAAAAATATTGCAACACACGAACTTGGACATGCTTTAGGCTTTTGTGGGCATGCGAGTGGAATGTATATCGATGTTATGTACCAAAGTATGAATGGGATAATAGAGTTGTCATTTAGGGATAATTACCATATTTTACAACTCTGGATTTTTGAAAGGAGCCGTTTGTGAAGCTAAAACACATAACAAAACGGGCAGTAACTTTTTTACTTGCTGTTGTATTGCTTAACGGCTGCCTGATACCGCATGCGGCGAATACTGAAACCGCACAAGAAATATGATACGGTTGACGGGGCGACAAACGAAGAGGTCACTTTATTTCCCGAGGCAGCCTTACCTCATTTCGTGGTCGGATGCGCCGCCTGTTTGGGAGAGGTAGGGCGAGATTTCAACAGAACCCGGCAGTTTATTCCTTTTCTGTTGAACGCGCTCCAAATGTGTTCCGTCTGTTTCAAGACGGTGAGGCGAAAGTTCAACAGAATTGGGCAATTTAGGCTAATTCTGTTGAACTCGCATCTAATGCGCGCTGTCTGTGCGCCGTTATATCCCGATAAACGCCTTCCGGACATCACCTGCAACCCTAAAATGAGCACAAAACTCAACAGAAAAACCTGATTATCTGGTTTTGTGTTGAGTTCGACCATATCGGCCACTGTCGGCAGATTAGAAATGGGCACAAGCTTCAACATAAAACCGTTGCATCCGCATTTTCTGTTGAAACAGCAGGGTGGTTGCACCTTGGTCACCGCCTCAAATGAGAATGAGAGCACTTAAGGCGGAGCAATTGATAGTACGGAGGTCTAAACAATGAATATTCCGCTAACACAGAGCCAGTAGTTCCGATGTAGAGAGCCACAGATTCCGCGCGTCAGAGCCATTCCGGCAAAATAGCGATTCCGATACGGAGCGGCACCCTTTAGAATTGGATCATGGGGAAACCCAAATACAATTCGAAGGGCTCTGGCCTGAAAATGAGCGAGCTCCGCCCGAAAAGACATACCAAATTCTGAATATCAAGCTTTTGGTATGTCTCAGGCTCTGTCTGCGATCCAAAAATGAGATATGTGTCTATATAATTTACGATTTATGGAGTAGAGCCGTTAATTGACAACGTCCCGCAAATAATGATATTATGATACACGCAAACCGGCGGCTTTCAGCGCAAAACGAACGGCAGCTGCCGGAATTGAAAAAAATTGACCCGTGGTGATTTGAACGATCATGGCTGATAAGACGGAAGAAATTAAGCCCAAAAAGCCTAAAAAGAAGAAACCGAACTTACTGCGCATAACGATTGCCGCCGCTACGTTTTTCCTGCAGGCGGGACTTTTGCTGTTCGGGATAATCTACGTAAACTGGGCGGCATTGATCACTTACGTCATATTGGATCTGGTCGCCAGCATTTTTGCGATCGCAATTGTCTATTCAGAACGAAATGCATCATTCAAGATCCTGTGGGTCGTTGTCGTCATGGCGATACCGGGGCTCGGTGTGGTGCTCTACTTGTTCTGGGGATTGCCGCGGCCTCCGCGCAGGATAGCGAAAAGCATGCCTCTGGGCTCGGACCTCAGGATAAGCGAATCACCGGCTTCCACAGAGGAAATGCGCGTCGAAAACGTAAAAGCACTTGGAGAGGAATACCCGAACCAGGAAAAAATAGCCGGTTACATGATGCGCTCCGGGTACCCTCTGTATAAAGCACAGGACGTAAAATATTACGGCCTCGGGGACGAATTGTTCCCGGACATGATGGACGCCATCGAAAAAGCCGAAAAATACGTGTTTCTCGAAACGTTTATATTGTCCGAAGGAAAGCTCTGGGACAGCCTGTACGAACTCCTTTGCAAAAAGGCTGAGCAGGGCGTTGACGTCAGACTTCTATACGACGATTTCGGAAGCATTTTCGCGCTTCCGTGGAATTTCGGAAAGCTCAAATCGCGGCCGAACCTGCAGGTCGCGGAATTCAACCGGTTCATTCCGATCATAAGCAGGATCTATATCGGCAACCACCGGAACCATCAGAAACTGTGCGTAGTTGACGGCAAAGTCGGATTCACGGGAGGCGTCAATATTGCCGACGAATACGCGAACCTTGTCGACGCATACGGCCAATGGAAGGATTCCGGCATGCGCCTTCGCGGCGAGAGCGTATGGAGCCTCACGGTCATGTTCCTGCAGATGTGGACGTACGCTAATTCCCGCAAGCGCAAGAATCCCGAAAATTATCTGGATTTCTATGCGCCTTCCGCGAATGACGTGCTTCCGGACAGCGCCGGGGCGGATGATACTTTAGAAGATCACGGCTCAGGACGTGTGCCTTCGTACGCGCTTCCGATGTCCGACGGCCCCTACGGAAAAGGGCCGAACCGCCCGGCCGAATACCTGTACCTCCAGATGATAAACCGCGCCAGGAAATACATATACATAAGCACGCCATATCTGGTCCTTGACAATGAAATGTCAACGGCGCTTTGTATGGCGGCGTATTCAGGCGTCGACGTGCGCGTGATCACGCCCGGCATTCCGGATAAAAAATACGTGTACGCGGTGACAAAATATTATTATGGCAGGCTGCTGAAGGCAGGCGTGCGAGTGTTCGAATACAAACCGGGGTTCATACACGCAAAAAATATTGTCTCCGACGACGAGACCGCTCTGGTAGGTACGATCAACGTTGACCCGCGCTCATTCTACCTGCATTTTGAAGACGCGATATGGACGTGCGGCGGAAGCGTTGTCGCGGACGTAAAAAAAGATTTTGACGAAACATTGGAAGTGTCTCAGGAGATATCGCTCGCGGAATGGGAGAAGAGACCGTGGTGGTATAAAGTGATCCAGGCGCTTCTGAGGCTGATATCTCCGCTGTTCTGATAGAGCGGAGTCTCGTGGCACTGTCATGCGTGGCAGATGATCCGGGGGAAATTATTAAAAACGTGAGAGGATACGCGGTTGAAACTAGAATATAACATCGTAGGTGTGGCGAAAAAGTCCGAAGAAGACCTCCGGACAATATACAGATCGATCGGGGACGGTGTGTTCGGGCTTGCGCTCGGCGTCACCGGCTCGAGGAAACTTGCGCGCGAAATAGCAGTAGAAACGTTCAGACGCGTTGTCCGCTACGCCGTCACGTTCAATACGGATATGAGCGGACAATACTGGATCCTTGATATCTGCATGCAGCTTTCCCGCAACAGCCTGCGCGACCCCGCCGTATCCGCCATGTCGATCACGAAAGAGAAAATTGACAACGCCTCTTCGCTCCTTCAGGATACGCTTTTCAAACTTGGCGGCGACCGCGGGACAATGATCCTGCTGAAAGCTTTGACTGACGTTAAAAACGTGGATATCGCTCAGCTTTGCGGCTATTATTCCGGCTCTGCAGGAGCGGAAATACGGCGCGGAAAAGCCAAACTGACGGACATGGACGATACGAGGCAGAAAAAGGAACTCCTGCCGCAGCTTAAGCAGGATATCGATTCCGTCTGCCCGGATTACTATTCGCGTATCAGCGAAGAAGAACCCACCGCCGTTTCGCACGTAAGCCACGAGGCAATGTATCTTTCGGAAGAGCTCAACGCATTTTCCGCCGGCGAGGAGGAAGCAGAAAAAATTGCCGGAAGAGAGCGGGAGAGGAAGGAAAAAACCAGAGGAAAATGGCTGCGGATCGCCGCGGTGTTCGCCGGAGTGCTGCTCTTAGCCGGGATCGTTGCAGGAATAATTGCCGCCACGAGAAAAAGAAACACGGAAAACGAGCCATCGCCGCCTCCGGGTGTGCAGTACGGCAATACGATCGATATGGTCGTTGCCGGCGGAAAATTATATTACAGGGGCGTCGGAGGCGGAATTTTCCGCTTTGACGCCGAAAAAGGCGAGCCGGAGCAGATATATGAAGGCACCGCGCGCGAGCTTGTCACCGACGGAACGAAACTGTACTTCCGCAGCGACCGCAGCAAGCTGTTCTCCATAAACACCGACGGGACCGGGCTGAAACAGCTTTGCGATATTTCGGGAACGACGCTGTGCTTCAGCGGCGGGAAGCTTTATTTCAGCGCTTCCGACGGGATCTACTCCATGCCGGGAGAGGGAGTCGCGGATGACAGCGAACTTACGCCCGTATATATCGAAGAAGTCGAAGATGCTCCGTCGCGTCAATCTATCGTTGTGACCGATGACGGGCGCGTACTGTTTTCGGGCGGCGCGGACAAGGGCATTTTTACCGTTTCGGAGTTTTCCGGTTCGTCGGTGCTCGGCCTGATCTATTTTGATGAGGTTTATTATTTGACGCTCTGGAACGGAAAACTTTTGTTCGACGGCATAGCCGCGGACGGGATAGAAATGTATCTTATGGATATTGACCTCAAAAAAGTCGAGGTCGTCGGGCTCGAATACGGCACCGGCTCCGATGGGAAAATAGATTATTCGACAGGCGCGGGGACACCGGCATTGTCCTACTCCGCCGCCTACACGCCGTACGGTGACCGCCTGTGGTACGAGGGGTACGAAATCGATGAGAACGGTCTAAAAAAGAACATCGGAATTTACGTTATCCGCTATAATTCCGGGGATCCGGAGCTGCTTCTTCCGCTACCGGAGGAGGGACTTCACGTTACGGAAATGCTTTCCGACGGAAAATCATTATATTGTTTTTACTCCGACGGTAAAGCAGACGGCGAGCGCAGGCTCGTGGCATATGATCTGAACGATTTCAGTGACGCGGCGGTCATTTTTGATGTGAGGCGCTGATGAAAGGCTTGTTTATTATCAATCCGAATTCCGGCGCAAAGAGCGTACACAGGAAGATACCTGAAGTGCTGGACCTGCTGCTGCGCAATTCAGGAAGCGACGGCGTTCACGTTTATTACACACATAAAAAGGGAGATGCGATCGAGACAGCGCGCGGGCTAAAGCCGGGTCAATACGACTACGTCTGTGCTGTTGGCGGGGACGGTACGCTGAACGAGGTCTCCGTAGGACTTTATCTCGGAGGCAGCGGGATACCGATGGCAATCATTGCCGCCGGAACGTCAAATGATTTTTCCACTTCTCTCGATATACCGAAAACACCCGACAAAATTGCCGCCATGCTTCTTGCGGGGCGCAAGGTCAATATGGATCTGGGCCGCCTGAACGGCAGGATCTTCTTCGGCGAGGCCGCCGGAGGGGGACTTGGCGAAGTTGCCCACAGCACGCCTGCAGATAAAAAAGCGCGCTACGGATATCTGGCCTACCTGAGCGGAGGCCTTAAGAAGTACGGAAATCTGAAGCTCGATACGGTGCCGCTCGTTTACGAGATCGACGGTGTGGAGGAAGAATTCGACACGTTCTGCTTTACGGTGACGAACGCGAAGCGTGCCGGAGGATTTAACCTGATCGCGCCGAAAGCCAAAATAAACGACGGGCTTATGGATCTTTGTATTATCAAAAAAGTCGCGCGTGCGGAAGTGCTTCCCGCTTTGCTCCAGATCAACGCCGGGGAACACGCTGTCAATAACAAGTGGGCCGAATACCGCCAGATCCGTTCGCTGAAGGTCCGGACAAAAAACGAAGGGGACAGGTTCGCGCTCGATATCGACGGCGAGGAAGCAGGGACGCTCCCGTTAGAATTTGAAGTCATTCCATCTGCGATCAATCTGATCGTTCCTGAGTGTTCCGCTCAGGTGGATGCGGTTCTGAAAACATAAAACCGGCTGCGGCCCGGCTCCGTCATGAAACCTGAGCAGCACTGCCATCTTGTGAAACGGGATCTCTTGTCAGATCTTTTACCCATTTGTATTTCCGGAAATGAAGCATGACCCACGGTATTTTGCCTACCTCATCCAGACAGGTAAGGGCGTATACAGCTACGGGATGCCAGCCGAATACGAATGTTCCAAGCGCCGCCAAAGGTACGGCGATACCCCACATTGTCACCGCCAGACTGTATGCGTCGAAAGCCGTATCGCCTCCTGCGGAAAACACACCGTTTATTATGATCGTATTGACCGCACGGCCGATCATATAAACTGCCAGTACGAGCATCATATACAGAAGATATTCACGCGCTCCGGGCGACAGCTTCACAAAAGCGATCAGCGCGGGAGTAAACAGGAGCATGAGTGCGGCGGATAATCCTCCGCAGACGAAAGCGATTAAACCCATACGCCTTCCGTAGAGCTTTCCCTTAACCAGGTCGCCGCGGCCCAGCTCTTCTCCGACTATTATTCCTCCGCCTGTGGCAAGGCCTCCGCACATACAGCATACAAGGTCGCGTACAACTGCCGCAACTGAATTCGCTGCTGCGGGATCTTCACCGAGATGGCCCATAAATGCCGAATAGGACGTAAATCCGATTCCCCACATAAGAGAGGCGCCCAGAAGAGGCAGAAAACAGCGGAAAAAATCTCCTGACATTACACGGTTGAACGTTATAAGGCTGCGAGGTCCCGGCCTTATGAAGCCGCGGAAAAAGGAGAGGACAAGGCACCATATCAACTCAATGATACGGGAAATAAGCGTCGCGGTCGCTGCGCCGCTTACACCCATTGGACGGAACCCCGCCAATCCGAATATAAGTACGGCATTCAGGACGATATTGATGATGACTGTAGCGGTGCTTATGGCCGCGGCGTGGTGCTGCTTTCCGATTATTTTATATAAACACAGATAGCATTGCGAAATACCGGTCATGAGATACGACCAGCCTGCAATGCGCAGGTACCCTGCGCCGTATTGCACGATGTCGTCAACGTTCGTGAAGATCCTCATTAGATAATTCGGAAAGAAAACGCAGCCTGCGAAAAAAACAGCCGAGATTGCAACGTTGATCCGGAGCCCGATGCAGAAAATATCGGTGACCGATCTACGGTCTTTCTTGCCCCAATATTGTGCGGCCAGTACCGTAATGGCTGAAGTTACGGCAAAAATAAACATGTTCTGGACAAACTGTATCTGCGTTGCCAGAGATACAGCGGACATCTCGTTCTGACTTCTTTTCCCAAGCATGATGGCGTCCGCCGCGGCAACGGTTGCGAGCATCAGCTGCTGAAACGCTATCGGGAGCGTCAATCGTATCAGGCGTTTGTTGAAATCCCTGTCTGAGAAAACTTCTTTGAACTTTAACCGCTTAACTGCGGGTATATCCTCCATGACCTGCCTCCAAGAAATTGGTGCAGGAGGTATTTTCCCATAGAACGGGGGTGCTGTCAAGGAAATAATAAGCTGTCAATGGTATAACACGCTGTCAAGGGGATAACACGCTGTAAAAAGGAAGAAGAATATAAAAATCAGGTTGCAATCTTAATAAAACAATATTATAATGGTCAATCGTAAAAACAATATTGGAGGTTTTACTTATGGCAGTTGTAAAAGTTGCTATTAATGGTTTCGGCCGCATTGGCCGTCTTGCTTTCAGACAGATGTTCGGCGCAAAAGGATACAAAGTTGTCGCCATCAACGATCTGACCACCCCTAAGATGCTCGCGCACCTTCTCAAATACGACACCGCTCACGGCCGTTACGACCATGAGGTCACCTATGATGATAACTCCATCACAGTTGACGGCACCAAAATCACGATCTACGCTGAGAAAGACGCGAAAGATCTGCCCTGGAAGAAACTGCACGTTGACGTAGTTCTCGAATGCACCGGTTTCTATACGTCCAAGGCTAAGGCGCAGGCTCACATTGACGCAGGCGCAAAGAAAGTCGTTATTTCCGCTCCCGCCGGAAACGATCTTCCTACCATCGTTTACAATGTAAACCAGAACATCCTTACTCCTGAGGATAAGATCATCTCCGCTGCTTCCTGCACCACGAACTGCCTTGCTCCTATGGCTAAGGCCCTCAATGATTACGCTCCTATCCAGAGCGGTATCATGACGACAGTTCATGCATACACCGGCGACCAGATGCCTCTCGACGGTCCCCAGAGAAAAGGCGATCTGAGAAGATCCAGAGCTGCAGCCGCTAACATCGTTCCGAACTCCACCGGCGCTGCAAAAGCTATCGGCCTTGTTATCCCCGAACTCAACGGCAAACTCATCGGCTCCGCTCAGAGAGTACCCGTTGTCACCGGTTCCACCACGATCCTTGTCGCTGTCGTTAAAGGCAAAGACATCACCAAAGAAGGCATCAACGCCGCTATGAAGGCAGCTTCTTCCGAGTCCTTCGGTTACAATGAAGACGAGATCGTTTCTTCCGACATCATCGGCAGCCGCTTCGGTTCCATCTTCGATGCAACCCAGACGATGGTCGCTAAGATCGACGATGACACCTATCAGGTACAGGTCGTTTCGTGGTATGACAACGAAAACTCCTACACCAGCCAGATGGTCCGCACGATCAAATACTTCGCAGAGCTTGCATAAGCCTCCCCGAAGCAAACGGACAGACCAGATCTATAACTGATAAAGCTCCGGTATTTCCACGCTGAGATACCGGAGTTTTTTATACCGCTCTCCGGAGCAATTTCCTGACCGTTCTCCTGACCGGTTCCCGGCGCAGAGCCGCAGCAAAAAGTGTAAAAAAGGTATTTGCTTTTAGCGCCATAATATATTATAATATGCACATCAGGGGGCAAGGCGCAGTATTTCATATGCATTACCCACCAAAAAACGTTAAAGGAGATAATTACAATGGGCAAATTTGTTATCAAACCAACAACTAAAGGTTTCAAGTTCAATCTTAAAGCTGGAAACGGTGAGATTATTGCTACTTCTCAGGTTTACGCAAGCCTTAAGACCTGCAAAGCGGGTATTGAATCCGTCAGAAGAAACGCAGTAGTTGCTAACTGCGAAGATCAGACCGTAGAGGGCTACACTCCCGTGAAGCACCCCAAATTCGAAGTCTATCTTGACAAAGCCGGCGAGTACCGTTTCCGTCTTAAAGCGTCCAACGGCGAGAACATCTGCGCTTCCGAAGGCTACAAGGCTAAACCCTCCTGCCTCAACGGAATCGAATCCGTTCGCAAGAATGCTCCCGACTCTGACGTAGTAGTTGAAGAGGCTTAATAGCAACTTATCGCCGCGTTCAGCGCGGTAAAACGGCAGAGGATAATTTTAACGATATAAAGTTAACAAAAAATCTGCATTTCGGCGGACAACGCTTGTTTGAGGCGTGTCCGCCACTTTTATTTTTACGGGCAATGTGGTAAAATGATATAAGGACAATTGCCGCCGGCGGTTTTTCCGCTCGTTGCGGGCAGGATTCGGGGGCTTCCTGGCTTTGGAAAGTTTTAACGGTATAGTAATAGAAGACGATCAGACCGTTGACCAGCGTGTGGATATAAGGAATCTGCAGGTTTACGGAAACGCCATATTCCGTGAAGAGGTCGAAGCCGATGAAATAGAAGTCTTCGGTACTGCAAGGTTCCGCGAATTCGTGAGTTTCGACAGGCTCGAGGTCCACGGAGCCGCGACGGCTCTCAGAGAGATGCTCGGCGAATCGGTGAAAGTCGAAGGAGTACTTAACGTATCGGGGCGGTTCAGGGCAGACGTCGTCGTTGTCGACGGACTTCTGACTACGCAGGGCAAGTATTCCGGGGCAAATATTATTGTCCGCGCAAAAGGCAGGCTCGAAGCCTTTCGCGATATGAAAGCGGTAAAGTATATAATAAACGGTGCCGCTTATTCCGGAGCTGCGTTCCGTGGCGAAACTGTTGAGATCGCGTCATGCGAAAGATCCGAGCTCGCACGCATCGTGTGTTCGGATCTAAAAGTAAAATACAGGCCGCGCGGAGACGTGCCCGGCATAGAAGAAGGGAACTACATCCTGTCTTCTTATTTTATAGATACACAGAACGCCGAGCTTGAGTACGTGGCGGCAGATAAAGTTGAATGCGATAACGCATATATAGGGCCGTTCTGCAGGATAGGCGAACTGGTCTACAGACACGACATTGAGATCGACGACAGAGCAGTCGTTGAAAGATTATACAGGATCTGATCTTCCGGAGATCTGATCGTTAGAATAACGCGGGGAGGCAGGCGGCCTTTGAAAGAATTTTTAAAAAAGCACAGACTTAAGCTGACCATTTGCGCGGCGGCAGCGGTACTGATCATAGCTGTCGTAATATTTTTCGCTGCACGCGGCTGTTCCGGCGCGTCTTATAAAGTTCTGCTCGAATGGGATTTCAGCAAAGGAATGGGTGATTTCTCAGGCGAGGGTTACTACGCCGATGCGAGCCTTTACGAGATCGTTGCCGAAGGACCGGACGGGAGCAACTGCGCCAGGATCACGAGCCCCGTTAGCAACGACGCGCGCTTTAAAGTGATCGTTCCCGTTAAGCCGAATTCGTACTATAAAGTAACGGCGAAGGTCAGGACCGCAGGCGTCGAATCCCCGGGTAAAGCGGCCGGGGCAAATATCTCCGCGCTTTATTCTTACGATTTTAAAGGCGGGCTCGTCGGCGACAACGACTGGACCGACCTTACTGTTTACGGCAAAACTTCTTCAGGCCAGACAGAGGCCCAGATCTGCTTCCGCCTCGGCTTTTACAGCTGCGACACTACCGGGACCGCGTGGTTCGACGATATTAAAATAGAGCAGCTTTCCAAACTGCCTTCGGGCGCTTCGGCAATATCTTTCGAGCAGACGATGCTTAATAATAACAGCGGAAGCAGCGGGGCGACTACGGTAAGCCAGAGAGATCTTGTCGAGCAGTACTATGACGGCATAAAGATCGGCATGCTGATTGTTATCGCGGCGTTCCTGTTCTTCGCAGTTATGTACCGCTACGGCGTGCTGCGCGACAGGGATAAGAGGAACGGCGTTGAGCGGGTAAAAGAGTTGCTCGTTCCGATCGATTACGGCGACGAAGATCCTGTTATTTACGACGAAAACGAGACGCGCTCCGGAATGCCGGAACTGTCAGAAACGACGGAAACGGCGGAAAACGTTGCCGCGGCTTCGAACGAAGCACTGGCTGATTCGGCCGTATCTGATGGAGAAGGTGCGGTCATCGTGCCTGAAACGGCCGAAGCGCCCGAAAAACCGTTCAAACCGCTGTTCAAGACCGTTAAAGTCGGATACAGAGGGCTGAATACAGGGGTGGCAGTAATAATATTATTGACCCTCGGCCTCATTTTCCGCCTCATCGCATCCGTGACAGCGCCTCAGTGCAGCATTGACGTAAGCCTGTTCCAGAGCTGGGGGAAACATATTGTCGCCGACGGAATACCTAAATTCTACGCTAACGCCTCGGCATACAGCCTTGACTACCCGCCGCTCTATATGTACTTCCTGTGGTTCAACACACTCCTGGCCAAATGGTTCGGACTTATCGGGACCGCGGGACACGTGATGCTCACGAAGCTCCCGTCGATACTTGCGGACATAGGCATAGGCTCGATCCTTTACAAAATGACAGGGAAAAAACTCAGCAAAAACTGGACTATCTTCTTCGTGGCACTCTGGGTAATGAATCCGCTCTCGATGCTCGATTCGGCCGCCTGGGGGCAGGTGGATTCGATCCTCGCACTTCTGTGCCTCCTTATGGTGTGGTTTATTGTAAAAGACAAATACATCCTCGCTTCGGTGATGTTCGGCCTCGCCGTAATACTGAAACCGCAGGGCATCTTTATGCTTCCGATAATCGGCTACGCGCTCCTTCGCCGCCTCATAAAGAACAAAGACGTTCCCAGAGGAAAGACCGACATACTCATTCTGAAATGCATCCTTACTGCGTTCGCCACGATCGTGATCGTCGCGCTTCCGTTCGGCATTCTGATGAAGCCAAACTTCTTCGAATGGCTGTTCAATC
>JAGCTF010000208.1 GCA_017963755.1 Clostridia bacterium
AGGTTTGTGTGCCGGGCGGGCGCCGTCTCTCAAGTCGGTCGCGGTCAATTTTGGCACACAAATCGGTTTTTTCGAGGTTTGTGTGCCGGGCGGGCGCCGTCTCTCAAGTCGGTCGCGGTCAATTTTGGCACACAAATCGGTTTTTTCGAGGTTTGTGTGCCGGGCGGGCGCTCTCTCTCAAGTCGGTCGCGGTCAATTTTGGCACACAATTCGGTAAATTCGGGTTTTGTGTGCCAGGCCGGCTCTGCCTCCGGAAATTTTAAAAGGAAAAAACGAGAAATTATTGGCACACAAATTGCCCAAATCGGAAATTGTGTGCCACTCCTTACAAAACTCCGAAGAAAAATGAGCAATAGAAGAAACAGGCGGCGCAGAGTTGTGATTTACCGGGCCAGTTCAGAACAGGACACATTCAAAAAACGTCTTTCACAGAAACAGGAAAAGAGCCTGTCGCCGTCGCGGTTGCCGTCGCCGTCGCTGTCGCCGGCGCGATGAAATAGGCGATGAGATAGGCCAGCGAATACTTGACGCAGCGAAAAAATGCAACATTTTGTGGCAAAATCTTTTTTCAGAATAACATACTTCATTGTCGGCAAAAAAATGCTATAATAGACCATAAGGAGGTGTCCCAAAATGTCAAATTTGATCCAGGCGATACGTATGGAGCACCCGGATACGATCCCGATATCCCTGTTTATATCGCCGGCCGCATGGCTGAAATACGGCGAAGAACTGCAGCGGCTGGTCGACCAGTATCCGCAATTCTTCGGCGGAATGAAAAAAGACCTTTCCAGGGTCCTTGACGAAGTGCCGCCAAGTTACCGCAAGGGCGTTTACATTGACGAATGGAACTGCGAGTGGCACAACGAACACGCAGGGAATGAGGCTATCGTCGTAGGTCATCCCGTTAAATCGGAGGAGGAAGTTTTTGACCTTAAGATCCCGGCCTGCCGCGACGGACGGCTGCCTCACGGATTCATGTATCTGCGCCTTCTTGACCTGTGCGGTTTCGAAAACGTGATGATCTGGTTCGCCGAAGAAGACAAAACGATCGAAACGCTGATCGATAAGGTGCTGGAATACAACCTTTATCAGGTGGCGGCGGTGCTGCCCCGCATGGGTCCGATAATAAGCTTCGGAGACGATCTGGGTACCCAAACGGGACTGGCCATCGGAGCGGAACGCTGGCGTAAATATTTAAAACCCTGCTTCCGAAAGCTCTACGGGCTGGTCAAGGCGTACAAGCCGTCTCAGCTTATATACATGCACACCGACGGGTGCATCTGGGAAATAATGCCGGATCTGGTGGAGTGCGGTGTAGATATGATCAACCCTCAGTTCCGGGCCAACGGACTGGACAATCTGATCCGGGTATGCAGAAAAGATCAGATAATACCAATCAATCTCGACCTTGACCGCCAGCTGTTTCCGTTCGCCACCAGGTCCCGGCTGTTTGATCACGTGGGTCAATGTGTGGAAAGCCTGTATCTGCCCGAAGGTGGTCTCGGCCTCAACGTGGAGCTTAATTACGACATCCCTCTGGAAAACATGGCGGCAATACTTGACGCGGTGGAGAAATATCGGCATTACAAAGGTTGACCGCGGAGACGAGTTCGCCGCAGCGGACCGGTTTTAAAAATGCAACATTTTGTGGCAAAATTCTTTTTCCGAATAGTATATAATAGTTTTGCCGGGGGTCGGTATAACGCCATGCGGATCTCCGGAAGGCGTTACAAAAGGTTGTTGGAATGAGGAGCGAAAGTATTTCTGTTATTGCGGAAACAATCATAAGATTAAGGACGGAGAACGGATTGACGCAGCAGGAGCTGGCAGACCGGCTGATGGTCTCGCGCTCGCTGGTGTCAATGTGGGAGCTCGGCATCCGCACGCCTGATCTGCTCAGCGTTGAGCAAATGGCGGAGCTGTTCGGTGTGGAAAAGAGCGCCGTTGTCCCCGACGAACGTTATGTGTTTGCCGGCGGCGAGTTTGAGACGATAACCCGCGAGCTGTACGAGATCACAGCGCAGGGAAAAACGATGCCGGAAGGCGCCGGAGGGCCCGAGTCCATCCTTGATGCATTCCTTTCAAAGCAGAGTCAGAAAAACAAGGCGCTGTTTATTAACCGCTACCTGATGATGAAAACGTACAAAACTATTGCCGAAGAATTCGGAATTAACGAATCTACGGCGCGAAGCAGAATTGCCCGTCTGCGCAGCAAGTTCCGGCAATTCATATCCGGGGAGGAATCTATATGACAGAAAAAGAATTTAAAGAAGCCATGCATACTATTGCCGGCAGGGAAGACAGCGGGCAATATTACAATTACGCGGAGAAAATGGCGAAGAAGCGCAAAGTTCTCAGGACAGGCATCATATGCGGGTCGATAGCGGCGGCGGTAATCATCGTTGTCACCCTCGGTATCGTGCTGGGCCGCATGAATGCGGTAAAAACACCCAAAACATACGACTTTGACAACGACACTGTTTTGGCTAATCCGACGGAGCAGGCCGGACCGGTCACGGCGCCTACGGAGCAAAAAGGACCCACCTTTAATCCTACTGAAGGACCCACCGCGGATCCCACCGAAGAGCCTACCAAAGAGCCAACGAAACTGCCGGATCCCACCCCAGTTCCCACCGAAGAACCGACCAAAGAGCCAACGAAACTTCCTGATCCCACCAGCGTGCCTACTGCAGTTCCGACGGAACCGGTCCAGGAGACGCCGGGCGGAAATAACGAATCATATATCGCACCATCCTGGTTCAGCAAAGGCACACTCAAATTAATGCCGCTTTTATACAAAGATCTTAGCCGGAAAATAGATTCGCTGAGACCGCCTGTCATCGGCGCGGATCTCATACCGACTACAGTACTGGGCGAGCACGAAGATTGTCCAGGCGTGTTCTACGACCCTGCAAATGGCTCGATCATCTGCCTGTACCACGAATTTCTGGAGGCATCCGGCGTGACGATCCCGGATAGTCGATACATCGAGTTCAAACTCGACAGAGTTCGCGGCGAGCTCACTGCGGTCAGGATCTATGATAAAAACAGCGTACGCACCACCGACCTGTGGATGTTTGACCGGAGCGCCAGCAGGGCATGGCGAGTGCCCCTTCCCGAAGGCGCGGCCAGCTACGACGACATTAATGTTTACAGCAACGGCCTGTGGAACGGCAGGCTGTGCGTCAGCGTGAACGGCGGGGACAATGCCCACTTTATTAGTGTATACGACGTTGACAACGGCAGCTACACGAAAGTGGCGGATAATTCCAACGGCAGCTGGATCTCCGGCGAATTTATTGCCGAAAACATTATAATAATATCTTCCGACGGATATGCGTTCTATAACATGGACAAGGGCATTACGATCGACGTCATAGGCGAATATAACTACTATGCCAACGGAAAAGTCTATTCGGTGAAGAACAACGGCTGGGCGCTGCATACTGAGGTGGAAGTTGCAGCCTACAATGCAGCCACCGGTGCGAAACTGAAAAATCAATCAGTACTGGTAAGGACAGTGCTTGACGACGGTACCCGCGTATTCCTGGTGAAAGATTCCACCACCGGCGAAGAGAACGTCATCCTCAGAAATTACGATTACAGCTGCTACACCTGGAGCAGAGATTACAATTATTTCTACGCGTTTTCCTCCGCAGAAAAGCGGATCCTGTGCTATTCGGCAGCGGATGGCAACTATTTTACGAACCCGTGTTCAGGCATTTCGGTGGAGCCGGTGGTCAGAGACGGCAAGAATTATAAAGTATACGCCGAGTACGCTTTAGCGGTGGCTGATAATAATCAGGACGTTTATATTTACTACACCCGTACGCTTGAAGAAATGCCCGACATCCCGGACTATGAAAACGAGAAAGTGGATTCTCCGTATTGGGACACGTACCGGGAGATCAAATTCGTAAACTTTGACAAAGAAAAAGTGTTCTTTGTTGGTCATAAGGAAGATATTGTTGGCGCTGCCCGGATTTCCCGCGAATGCTACGATATGACTGTGTTAAGAGACTTTATCCTCAAGTGTTTAGAGCAGCGCGGAGATATCATTGACCCGCAGCTTGTCGAAAATAGGATGAATCATCTTAACACTTATATTTTCTGCGGCTCGTTTATGATGGATGTATTTGATGTTGACGGCAGATATTACGTATCCATGAGCGGTAAACCGTGCTCATACTACGGCAAAAATGGAATAATGTTTGAGATACCGGAGGCGCTGTTCAGAGAAATGGCGGAGTTTATGCATTTCGGATATATTTTCGACCGCGCTAACCAACCGCTGTTTTATGAGGACGGTGCACTGGATCCGATCTTTGAGATCCTGAGAAGCGATGGCAGGTGGGAAACGGACGAAATGGGCGGAATGGAAGGTATTGATTACATTATCTATGTGGACGGCCGTATGTTCGTTTATTATTCGAGTATTGGAAAAGTCTACAAATTAACCGGCGGAATGACGTATACCATACTCACCGCGGAGGAGAAGGCATTGTTTGATTCCATATTGTCGAACCCGATAGTTTACTAAGAGACGTGGAGATGGAGATACAAGGAAGGTGATTTAATTGTCAGCATTTAAAAAAGTATTGACGGTCGCGTTTTCGATGGCGCTGCTGGTGCTCGCCGTGGCGTGTAAACCTACGCCTTTCGGTAGAATTGGCGATTTCGAGCCCGAAAATAATAAATTATACGAGAAATATCTGTATGTTTCGTATTCCGGCGAAGACGGATTTGCCGCTGATGATGAGAATCTGTTCGTGTACTATCCCGGCGCAAACAAGAAATTTCACCAGTTCAATACTGTCAGAGTAGTTTTTTACGGACGGAATTTCCGTACGGAAGATAAAAAGATAGAGATCACGACTGAATATGGCACATACGAAAAGGTCTATACACATGTTATTACAAAAGTTAAAAACGCCAGACATTCGCGTTCCGAACTGGGAGAACCGGAGTACGGTAAACCAATCATTTACTTGTATCCCGAGACCGACACCGTCTGTTCGGTCGCGCTGGATATCGAAGGCGAATTGACCTGCTCTTACCCTGAGTACGGCGCGGAGGGCTGGCGAGATTTCATTGCCCGTCCGGACGGCACGCTGGTATTTCCCGACGGCAGCGAATATTACGCGCTGTACTGGGAAGGCCTGGGCAACGAAGACTGGTTCGATATGTCTTCCGGCTTCTGCGTGAAGGGATCGGATACGGCGCGGTTTCTGGCGGAGACGCTCCCGAAACTCGGTCTGTCGGCGAGGGAGGCCAACGAGTTTATCATCTACTGGCTGCCCATCCTGCAGGACAATGCCTACAACCTGATCTCTTTCCAGACCGGCACTTATGCCGAACACGTGAAACTGACAATTTCGCCCGAACCCGATACCGTCATCCGGCTCCTGATGACGTATATGCCGCTGGATCACGAGGTCAATATTCCTCCCCAGCTTCTGACCGCACCCGAACGCACCGGCTTCACCGTCGTCGAGTGGGGCGGCAGCGAAGTCAACAGGTAGTGGGAAACACGTAACGGCAGGAGGCGTGCTATGCTTACAAACAATTCTCTGAAATATCACTTTCATCCGGCAAAAGGGTGGATCAACGATCCAAACGGACTGTCGTATTTCAAAGGGAAATATCATATTTTTTATCAGTACCAGCCTGACGTAGAATACCCGTGCAGCACGGCGATCTGGGGCCACGCGGTTACTGAAAATTTCAGGGATTACGAGGAGCTGCCTCCGGCGCTCGTCAACGACCGGCCGTATGACAGGCTCGGTGTCTGGTCGGGTACGGCAATTGAGTACGGGGGAATGCTGTATGCTTTTTATGCCTCAGTTACGGAACAGGGACGTCAGACTATAAGCGTTGCCCGCTCCGAAGATGGCATTCATTTTGAGAAATACGCCGGGAACCCGGTCATCTTCGAACATCCGGCAGAAACGGGGAACAATTTCCGCGACCCTGCCGTTATGAAAGACGGGGACAAAATATATATGGTCGTTGCCTCCGCAGACGCGGAAAGGCATTCGGGCACGCTGCTGCTTTACGTTTCGGACAATTGTTTTGACTGGAAATATGCCGGAGTGCTGCGCGAATATCCCGGTGCAAGATTCTGCGAGTGTCCCTCGTTTATAAAATACGGCGAAGGGTACGTGCTTTCTGTTTCCGTTGACACCGGAAACGGCCATTACTTCGAAGTGCTGTACGGTAATTTTGACGGTCTGAGCTTTACTCCCGAGATCGTGTCGCACTTCCAGAAGGGGCCGGATGAATACGCCGGTCAGATCTTCCGGGCTCCGGACGGGCGGGCAATACTTATGTCCTGGATCCCCGGCTGGCAATATCAGCCTAAACATAAGTGCATAGGCTGCCTGTCTCTGCCGCTGGAACTGACCGTTGACAACGCCTCCCGTGAGATACTTGCCTACCCGATCGCCGAAGTTCGCGACCTTGTCGGTGCGGACGGCGTTGTCAACGACGCTTACGTTAAAGAGACGTACGTAGACGGGGGCAGGGAAGTTTATATTGAGCTGACTTCTGTTCCGGATACGTGAAGAGGGAGTTGCTTTCCGCAGGGAGCTGATCATCATGACAAATAAAGAGCGATTTATAAACTGTGCGACCGGAAAACCAATTGACAGAACACCCTTTTTGTTTTATTTCGGCCCCTGGGGAGAGACGCTTGAACGTTGGAAAAAAGAAGACGGCATAGAAGATCCAGGCGCCTGGTGTGATGCCCGATTTGGCTTTGACAACGCGATCCAGACTGTCAGCGGGGCAGTTCAGCTGTTCTTTTACCCCGGATTTGAATTTAAAGTGATAGAAGAAACAGACCGTCACATTATTTTTCAGGATATGCACGGCTCCATTCTTCAGGGAATGAAGGGCAAGAGCGCCATACCGAAAATACTGAGGCCGGCAATTACCTGCCGCGAAGACTGGGAAAAACTGAAGGACGAGAAACTTGATCCCGATATAGCAGACAGATTCACGCCTTTTTTCTATGAATATGCAAAATCATTAAAAGGAATAGACGCGCCGGTACAGATCGGCTCATATCCGTACGGATTGTTTGGCACCTTAAGGGACATGACAGGTGTTGAAGAATTGTGCCTTCTGTTTTACGACGATCCGGATCTCATACGCGAAATGATGGACTATCTGACAGATTTCTGGCTGAAAATATATGAAAAGATAGTGCAATACGTTGACGTCGATATTATCCATATATGGGAAGATATGTCAGGAAAGTCAGGTCCGATGATATCTCCCAATATGGTAAGGGAATTTATGATCCCCAACTATAAGAAATTTAAAGAATTTGCCCGGAAGCACAATATCCCCGTTATCGCGGTCGATACGGACGGGATCTGCGACGAACTGATCCCTGTATTTGAAGAAGCCGGGATCAATCTGATGATGCCGTTTGAGGTTGCCGCCGGCAATGACATCGTCGAATTGCGCCAACGATTCCCCGGCATGTCGCTGATGGGAGGAATTGACAAAATGGAGATCGCGAAGGGCAAGACAGCGATCGATCGTGAACTGGATCGGATCGAGCCTCTGCTCGGAAAGCCCGGCTACTTCCCGGCGCTGGATCATCTTATCAATCCTGAAATCTCGTACAAGGATTACGTGTATTTTGTCGAGGGACTAAGATACAGAATAGAGAAGCACCGGAATTACCTTTGAGTA
>JAGCTF010000209.1 GCA_017963755.1 Clostridia bacterium
ATTTGCGGCCGTATCGGGGAGGCGGGTCACACGGCCGCATTCCGCCTTTTCCCTTTTTGCGGCCGTATAAATGAGCAAAAAACACGGCCGCATTCCTCTCTTTTCCCGTTTGCGGCCGTATCGGGGAGGCAGGGCACACGGCCGCATTCCGCCTTTTCCCTTTTTGCGGCCGTATAAATGAGAAATTCGTACGGCCGCAGCTCTGTCTTTTTTCATTTGCGGCCGTATTGGCGAAGAAGGTCGTACGGCCGCATTCCTTCTTTGCCATATTTGCGGCCGTATAAATGAGCAAAAAACACGGCCGCCTCATGCGCGCGGGCACATTGACAACCGCCCTCAAAAATGGTAGCATTGACCCAGAAAAAATCCGCGAAATTCGGGCGCTCACACCGCCTCCGTTCGCGGAAACAGGAGGTCAGAAAAATGAACCAGCAACCGAATTTTATCCCCGCAGGCATCCGCCCGCAGGAAATAATAGCCAAATCGGAAAAAGACGTACGCGTGCGCCGTTTCCTCACGCCACAGCGCATAATCTGGAAAACAGAAGGCGTCACAGGCGAAGATTGCCTGCTCACGCCTGCGGAAAAGCAGATACACTTTAACGTACCGCGCACGATGTGTATGAAGTGCGCCCCGGCAGGCGATGATTTCAGCCCGGCGGCAGTGCTGATCGACTTCGGCGTAGAATTCCACGGCTACGTAAAACTATATATCCACAGCGTAAATCCGACGCGCGTAAAGCTGCGCATACGGTTCGGCGAATCGGCGGAAGAAGCAATGGCTGACCTCGGCGGAAAAAAGAACGCCACCAACGACCATATTGACCGCGACCAGATCATCGACGTCGGTTTCTTGTCAATGCCCGAAATAGGCCCGTCAGGCTTCAGATTCGTGCGCATCGACCTCCTTGACCCCGGAGCACAGATCACGCTCATGGCCGTGGCAGGAATTTTCGTTTACCGCGAACTCGAATACAAAGGCTCGTTCCATTCGAACGACGCGCGCCTCGACAAGATCTGGAATACCGCCGCATACACCGTGCACCTTAACATGCAGGAATACGTGTGGGACGGCATCAAGCGCGACAGACTCGTGTGGATCGGTGACATCCACCCCGAAACCTCGACGATCCAGGCCGTATTCGGATACGATAAAAGCGTCGAAAACAGCCTTGACCTCGCGCGCAACGAATCTCCGCTGCCCAATATGATGTGCGGAATCTCCGGCTATTCGGTCTGGTGGGTGCTTGTCCACTACGGCTGGTATATGCAGAACGGCGACCTTGATTATCTCAGACAGCAGCAGGTTTATATGAAGGACCTGCTCAAATTCTTTGCCACTTGCGTGGGCGAAGACGGAGGCGAAACGCTTCCGAACGGCAGGCTGCTTGACTGGCCTACCAACGACAATCCCGCCGGTATCCACGCCGGTTATCAGGGCATGCTGGCAATGTGCTTCGACGCCGGTGCTTTCCTTTTCGGCGAGCTTGGCGATGATGAAACGGTGGCAATGTGCAGGGAGACCGCGGCTAAACTTCGCACTCACCTCCCTGATCCGAACGGTTCGAAGCAGGCGGCGGCAATGCTCATTCTGGCCAAGATCGCGACGGGCGAAGCTGCTGACGCGCTTTGCAAGATGATAAAAAAGGACGGCGCTCACCGGATCTCCACGTTCTTCGGCTTCTACGTGCTGCAGGCATTGGCCGAACTCGACGAGACCGGCGCGGCACTTGACATGATCCGCGACTTCTGGGGGGCAATGCTTGACCGCGGCGCCACTACGTTCTGGGAAGATTTCAACCTCGACTGGCTCGAAGGCTCCGGTCGCATCGACGAGCTCGTCCCCGACGGCGTGAAAGACCTTCACGGCGATTACGGCGCGTACTGCTACATCGGTTTCCGCCACAGCCTCTGCCACGGTTGGGCTTCAGGTCCCGCGGCTTTCCTCTCCCGCTACGTACTGGGCATCACTCCGGTCGAACCCGGCTGCAAGACTGTACGCATCGCCCCGAAACTCGGCGATCTGCGTTTCGTGGAAGGCACCTACCCCACGCCTTACGGCAACATCCACGTGATTCACAAGTATAACACAAAGGGCGAGATCGTTTCGAGGATCGAGGCTCCCGAGGGCGTGACGGTCATAAGGTGATCGCAGCGGCGCTGAGCGGTCAGGGTTAGTATGAGTAATAAAGCGGGCAATAATAAAGCACGAAAATCGCGCGAAACCGGTGCGCAGACGAGATCAAAGCACGGCCGGAAACGTGTCCATGCGGGCAATATCGTTCTGGCTGTGCTTCTGGTGCTCTGGCTTTGCCTGATCTGGTTTCACTCCTCCCGTCCGGCAGAAGAATCTTCCAAGGAGAGCGGCTGGCTGCTTTCGCTCGCTCACAATATCTTTCCTTCGCTTACCGAGCACGCGCTGCGCAAGCTCGCGCACGTGTTTGAATACGCGGTTCTCGGGATATTGTCCTCGCTGCTCTTCCTGCTTCGGTTGAAGACCCGGAACATGCTCCATCGCTATATTGTCCTGCGAAGCGGCGGCTGGCTCATCGCATTCGGCCTCGCAGTACCCGTCATTGACGAAGCGATCCAGCTCATGACCCCCGGCCGCTCGGCAGAAGTGCTTGACGTCATGATCGATTTCGGCGGATTCGCGGCAGGCACATTGATAACATCCGTGATCTTTTATTTAGCATACAGGCGGAAGTTTCGAAAGGATTAAATTATGCTTGTAAACCTTAACGACGTGCTTAAAAAGGCTCAAAAAGAACACTACGCCGTGGGATTGTTCAACGCCCCCGACACAGTTATGCTCGAAGCGACGATCTCCGCCGCAGAGGAGCTGAATTCACCGATCATCATCGGAACCGCAGAAGTGCTCCTTCCGTACGGCGACCTCAAGCTGATCGCGCCCGGTATGATTGCCGCTGCCAAACGCGCAAAAGTCCCGGTCGTTGTACACTTTGACCACGGTCTTACGTTTGAGCGCTGCATCGAGGCGCTTAAGCTTGGCTTTTCCAGCGTAATGTTTGACGGCTCGGCCGGCGACGAAAAGCAGAACATGGCAGATACACGCGAGATCGTGCGTATCGCACACGCCATGGGAGCGTCTGTCGAGGGCGAGATCGGTCACGTCGGAGAGGCGGACAACGGCGACGGCGCTGACGGAGACAGATATACGACAGTCGCAGAAGCACAGAACTTCCTTGCCGCCACCGGAGTGGATGCGCTGGCAATAGCTATCGGCACCGCCCACGGCGCATACAAGGCAAAACCGCGCCTTGACATCGAACGTCTTAAAGAGATCCGCGCCGCTGTGGATACTCCGCTCGTGCTTCACGGCGGATCCGGGCTGTCAGACGATGATTTCAAAAATACTATCCGCGAAGGCATCGCGAAGGTCAATATTTTTACCGATCTCTGCCTTGCGGGAGAGGCGGCAATGCGCCGTGCGGTGAGCGAAAATCTGAATTACTTAGAGGCTCGAAATCTGACCGTCAGCGCCGTTAAGGCGGCGGTCAAGGAAAAACTGCTCCTGTTCGGCTCGCAGAACCGGGCGTAGCTTGCAGTAAAAACCGGGCAATAAAAACCGGGGACAGGCCCGTAAGTCTGTCCCCGGAATTTTTTCTGACAGTTATTTATCAGAAGCTCTTTTTCTTAACAAATACAACCGCTGCACTGAGAGCAAGGACAACGATCACTGCGAACATTGCCACTTCGGCATCGCCGGTCTGAGGCACTGTCTCGGGCTGAGTAGCCGGCTGGGTTCCGGGTTCAGTTCCGGGCTGAGTAGCGGGCTCAGTTCCGGGATTCTCCGCGGGAACACCGATATACGTGAAGCTCGTGTTTACGGTCTTTCCGCCAACATTTTCATGCTCCTGACCGTCAAGCTCGACAACGATGCCGCCTGCAAGTCTTGCCACTGCAACGATACTGTTCGTGCCGGTGAGCGTCGCTGGATCGAGCGAGATTTCAAATCTGGAAGCATACTGACCGCCTGCGTTGAGCACTGCAGCTTCAGTATCTTTTCTGAAGTCATCGCTGTACGTGATCTTATCATTTACTTTTACGCCGAACTGCTCGATCTCTTTATCGAAACCGATCCAGCCGCGGAACTTAAGCACGGTAACACTGCCGTCGGAACCGTCTACCGTACGGTCGTGGAGGTCAAGCTTTTTGGAAGCTTCGCCGTCGATCATTCCGTTTTCGCTGGGTTCGTTAAAGTTCATAACGTCATTTACGAAAAGGGTATCGAACGAGGAACCTTTTACAGTGTAATCGTATTCTACGATAGGAGCGTCTTCATGGCTGATAACCGAAGCGTTCTTGGTAAGTTCTTCTTCGGAAAGCACTCTGCTGTAGAAGCGAAGCGATACGATCGTAGCATCATAGGATTTAGAAGCATCCGGATGACCGATAAAGAACGGAGCAGTAGCGCTCGTATCAACGTTAGCTGTCTGCGAAGCGAGAACTTTTCCGTCGATAATAAGCTGGTTCTTGTCCCCGGTCTTATGAGTAACGGCAAGAGTATGGCCGCTTACGAGCTCAACACCGTTGGGCGTCTTGGGACGGGGATTGATACTTGCATCTTTAAACTCAACGTTTCCGTCACTGTTGCGGATGAACAGAGCGAAGTTATCGTTTGTGCTGTTGATAAACGTCGCAAAGCTTGTACCGGTGACGGTCAGATCTTTGATGAAATATTCAACCGTGTATTCGCCGGTGTTGATGACGTCAAGGACTTCCTCGGGAAGGATGATCTTCGCTGCGCTGATGGCAAGTCCGTCTGTTACCCATTCGGCGTCGCCGATATCTTCTATATCATTTCCTTTTCCGGAAAGATCTTCCCAACCGCCAAAACTGGTGTCATGTCCGGCTCTCTTGTTACGGGTGCCCTCATAGAGCGCCTCGAGTCCGTCGGTAACGTAAGGAATCGTGTAGTCGTCAGCGAAAGCGGGTATCGCTACCATCGCACAGATCATCGCAAGGACAACTACAAATGCAATTGTTTTTTTCATCTTTTGAACCTCCTGATTTCAAATTGATCAACTAAATATCGCGCCCGTTTTTTTGACGAGGCGTATTACGATCAAGTTAAAGATATTCTACACTGTCCCTCCGCCGTTGTCAATTCTTTTGCCGCCGTTGAACTCTGAACTCTTAACTCTGAACTCTTAACTCTGAACTCCATTTAAACTTCTGCGAAGCCGAGTGAATGGCTAAGAATTTTGTTTGACCGAAATGCGAACCGATCCCGGGGTTCGCATGAGACCCAAAATTCGTGCCATCATCCGGTTCGTGCTTTAACCGAACTGCGAACCGATTCCGGGGTTCGCAGTAGACCCAAAATTCGTGCCATCACTCGGTTCGCTTTCTCATTGAATCCGGGCCGGATAAAATGTATAATATACACGTGTCCGGGGCAAGGCGTTGCCCGGCGGCATTTTGCTGCAATCTATCGTTCCCCGGCAGTTTTGCGATGAGACAGGGATTCTTCACAATAACCGAAAACAGAAAGATCGCGGACGCCACGTTTCTTATGCGCATGGAAGGCGACACGGAGGCGATAACGGCTCCGGGGCAGTTCGTTAATTTCAAGCTCGACGGGTTTTACCTGCGCAGGCCGATATCGGTATTCGACTGCGAAGGAGAAACACTGTCGATCATATATAAAGTCGTTGGCCGCGGCACGGACGCCCTCAGCAAAACGGCGCCGGGAAAAGAACTTGACCTCCTCACCGGACTGGGCAACGGCTACGACGTTGGCGCCGCGGGTAAGCGGCCGCTGCTGATCGGAGGAGGCGTCGGAGTGCCTCCGCTGTACTGGCTGTGCAAAAAGCTTGCCGCGCAGGGGGCAATGCCGCAGGTGGTGCTCGGTTTTAATTCCGCTAAAGACGTGTTTGCGGCAGATGAATTCCGCGCCATTGCCGGGACAGACGTGAAAGTCGTCACCGTTGACGGCAGCTACCGTGACGGCGACGGGTGCAATAAAGGCTTCGTCACCGACTTCCTCCCCTCCGAATACACGTATTTCTACACGTGCGGCCCCGAACCGATGCTGCGCGCGGTGTATAAAGCCACCTCCACGGAAGGCGAATTCAGTTTTGAGGAACGTATGGGCTGCGGCTTCGGCGCGTGCATGGGCTGCAGCTGCAAAACGGTCACGGGCTATAAGCGCATCTGCAAAGACGGGCCGGTACTTAAAAAGGAGGAAATACTATGGAAAAATTGACCGAAAACCAGGTAAACACCTCCGTTGACCTCTGCGGCATCCGCATAGATAATCCCGTTATCCCCGCGTCAGGCACGTTCGGGTACGGATACGAATTTGCTAAATTTTACGACATAAATGAGCTCGGCACGTTCTCGTTCAAGGGCACGACGCTCGAGCCGCGCTTTGGAAATCCCACGCCGCGCATCGCCGAATGCACCGCCGGTATGATCAATTCGGTCGGGCTCCAGAATCCGGGCGTTCACGCGGTGATAAACACCGAACTTCCGGAACTGCGCAAAGTATTTCACAAGCCGGTTATGGCAAATATAAGCGGCTTTTCCGTCGAAGAATACGCAAAAACCGCGGAATTACTTAACGGCGAAGAGCAGATCGGCTGGTTCGAGGTCAATATCAGCTGCCCGAACGTGCACGGGGGCGGTATGAGTTTCGGCACTGACCCGAAAGCCGCGGCATCGGTCATTGACGCCGTTAAGCGGGTGACAACAAAGCCCGTGCTCGCGAAATTGTCCCCGAACGTGACGGACGTGACCGTTATCGCCCGCGCCTGCGAAGCAGCCGGAGCAGACGGCATCAGCCTGATTAATACGCTGCTCGGAATGCGCTTCGACATCCGACGCAGAAAGCCTGTCATTGCAAACACTATGGGCGGCTTTTCCGGCCCCGCAATATTCCCTGTCGCTCTTAGGATGGTTTACCAGACGGCGAACGCGGTCAATATCCCGGTGGTCGGTATGGGAGGCGTCTCGAGCGCAGAGGACGTGATCGAAATGATGATGTGCGGGGCAACGGCCGTTGAGACCGGTGCTGTGAATCTCGTTGATCCGTACGCGAGCCTTAATATCGTCCGCGAGCTCCCGGTAAAAATGCGTGAGCTTGGTATTTCAGATATTAAAAATATCATCGGTATTGCAAACAAATAAAACCGGTCTAAGGGCATGGCCGCCTGACTCAAAGTATGTCGTATTGCAAACTTGTTATCGA
>JAGCTF010000210.1 GCA_017963755.1 Clostridia bacterium
AACCTCGGCCGCCCTCTTCTTACCGAAAACGATACGACTGCGGCGCGCGAAGGCAAATACGTCGGTCTGTTCTATTTCCTCTGGCTCGGAGAACACGGAACGGCCCTTTATGATAACACGGTCATCGCATCGGTCGAAGGAGCTCTGGACTCGGAGAAGGGCTGGATAAGCGCAGGCGGAGGCCGCGTAAATGAATTCCACTTCTGGGGGAAACCAATGTTCGGATACTACAGATCCTCAGACAAATGGGTCATCCGCAAGCACCTGCAGATGCTCACGGACGCGGGCGTTGACTTTCTCGCTTTCGACGTTTCGAACGGACCCACGTACAGCGCTAACGCGATCACTCTCATAAAAATATTTAAAGAATATCAGGATCAGGGCTGGAACGTTCCGAAACTGTGCTTCCTCACCAACACCGAATCCGGATCGACGATGGAAACGATTTATAAAACGCTGTATAAAAAGCATCCCGAATATGACAGCCTGTGGTTCAAATGGGACGGAAAGCCGCTGATCATAGGCAAAGCCGACGAGGCGACGGAAGAGATGCGTGAATATTTCAGGATCAAAGCGAGCCAGTGGCCGATGGGAGAGAAAATTGACGACGGCTTCCCGTGGATGGAATTTGACCGCCTCCTCACTGACGACGCCGTGTACGGCCTTAACGGCAGAAAAGAAGTCGTGAACGTTTCGCTCGCACAGCACAATGAGACGTACAAGATGAGCGCTGTTTCGTGGTACGGATCCAACGACCGCTCGCGCAGCTGGCACGACGGGGCCAACGACCCTGCCCCCGACGCGTACCTCTACGGCTACAACTTCGCCGAACAGTTCAACTGGGCAATGAAGATCGATCCCGAGATCATATTCATTACAGGATGGAACGAGTGGGTCGCGCAGCGCCAGCCCGCCACGTATCAGGGACCTGTCGAAAACGAAGGACCCATCGTATTCCTTGACAACGCCTCCCTCAACGGCAGCCGCGACATAGAGCCTATGGAAGGCGGATACGCCGATAACTATTACATGCAGATGATATCGTTCATAAGGCAGTTCAAGGGCGTGACCGTCGACAATTCCCGTAACAACCGCCCGATAGATATTGACGGCGGATTCGCACAGTGGAACGATATCAAGGCATATTACAGAGATTACGAAGCCGATACGCCCGAGAGAAAATCCAACGGCTGGGGCAAAGAGAAATATGCGGATCAGTCCGGCCGCAACGATATTACGGAGATGAAGGTCTGTGAAGACGCCGATAACGTTTATTTCTTCGTTAAGACTGCCGAAGACATCACCGCGCCCGAGGGCAATAACTGGATGAATCTGTTCATAGGTATTCCCGGTGCTCAGGCTTCCGACTGCTGGAACGGGTACAGTTTCGTGCTGAATTACAATGCGCCGGACAAAGACGGTTCGATGTATTTAGGAAAACTTGCCGGCGGCAGCGAATATTCCGTCTCCGCGCTTTCTGAAGTGCACAGCCGCATTCACGGAAATATGATGATGGTGTCTGTGCCGAAGAGCGTTCTCGGCATAGACGGCCCCGCTTCCCTGTTCTTCAAGTGGGCGGACAACTGCACCGAGGGTGACGTTGACGCGTTTTATATGACCGGCGACGCGGCTCCGATCGGACGCGCCGGTTTCTATTACGGACCGTGACGGCTGTGGAAAGCAGTCCCGTCCGGTAAGCGGATCAGCGTTTTAGATAACTGTCGATAATTTTACTCGCGGCCTGGCCGTTGGCTTCAGGAGTATAGTGAACTCCGTCGCCGATGAAAAGGCCGTGATAGTTTTTTGATCTGTCGTACGCCGGAAGCGTGCGCGCGTCGAAAAGAGAAATATTGTCATTGTCAGCGGCAAGGCTGTCAAATACTGTGTTGATGTAAAGCGCGGACTCGAGTTCCGTTTCCCATCCGGGACAGTTCCCCGATTCATCTTCTTCATCGCAGAACTTATGGAGCACCACCGGAAATTTTACTCCGGCCGCGGCGTAAAACCCGTCAAGCAGCCTTTCGTATATGCCCCGGAGTTTAGGCCTGAGTTCATCCGGAGAATACATTTCATCTTCTTCCCCGCCGCGCCAGTGAAGCACGTATTCCGGCTTTTTACCGGCCCTTTTCATGCTTTCAGGGACGAGGCTGAGCACGCGGCACGCCAGCGGAAACAGTGAGATATCCGCCGTGCCGAGCGGTCCGGGGACAAGCTTTTCCGGTCTTTCGGGATACCACATGAATTTTTCCGTAACGCCCTGCGCTCCTATAGCAATATGAATAATATACAGATCCGGAAGCTTTTCGCCGCTGTCAACGGCGCTTTGCCACTGTTTCGCGAGGCAGTTGGCAAGCGAATAAGTATCGTCCTGCGTTTCGCCGAGATTCATTCCGGCGCTCGTATAGCCGCTCCAGTAAAGTTCTTCGTTCGCAAAAGACTGATTGCGCTCGCGGCTCAGTCCGAATACGTTTCGCAAAGGCTCCGCGATGACGTCTTCCGGCTCCATCGGCACCGCGTGGCCGACGGCGTTCGACTGCCCGAACAGCATAAATACGATTGCGCGCCTTTCTAGTCCTTCCATAAGTGCGAAGCTCCTCCGTAAGAATTACGGTTAGAATTGTAAGATCCGCAAAAGTGTTTGTCAATAATTCGTAAATTCCCACAGTAACTTCGGAAGTGTTTGTCAATAATTGTCAACGATCGCGCCGCACCGGAGCGTGTTTGACACAATTACCGCTTTTATGTTAGTATTTTGCAATATATTTTTCAGGAGGGACCGTTTTATGCCTAAAATTTCAATCAAAGACTACGCATCCGAAAAATCACTCTTATGCCGCAAAAACGACGCGGTCCCGCCGGAACTTTACGACAAATACGGAGTAAAGCGCGGACTCCGCGATAAAAGCGGCAGCGGCGTCGTATCCGGACTGACTAATATTTCAGACGTTATATCGTTCCGTTCAGGCGAAGGCGGACAGCGGATCCCCTGCCCAGGAGAGCTCTGGTACCGCGGTTTTCGTGTCGAAACGCTTCTCGCCGCGCTCGAGCCTGATAAAAAAGGATACGAGAGGATCGCATACCTGCTGCTGTTCGGAGAGCTTCCGGACGAACACGAAGAAGATACGTTCAGAAAACTGATCGGCGAATCACGCCGCCTGCCTACGCATTTCACGAGAGACGTGATAATGAAAGCGCCGAGCGGCGACATAATGAACTCAATGACTAAGGCGATACTGACCCTCGCGTCGTACGATCAGAAAGCGTCAGACACGTCGCCGGAAAATTCATTGCGCCAGTGCATCGAACTCATAAGCGTGCTGCCGATGCTCGCGGTTTATTCGTACCACGCTTTCAACCATTACGCCAGAAAAGGCAGCATGGTCATCCACCATCCGGATAAAACGCTTTCCACCGCGGAAAATCTGCTTATGATGCTCCGCGCGGATCAGAGCTTCACCGACACGGAAACGAAAGTGCTTGACACCGCGCTGATACTTCATATGGAGCACGGAGGCGGCAATAACTCGACTTTTACGACGCGCGTCGTCACGTCTTCCGGCTCCGACACGTACTCCACGGTAGCGGCGGCAATGTCCTCCCTCAAAGGTCCTCGGCACGGCGGGGCCAATATCAAAGTCATGGATATGATGGACGATCTCAGGCACAGCGTGCGCGATCTTAACGACGACGGCGAGATACGCCGCTACCTTGAAGCGATAGTTGACCGTGAAGCGTTCGACCGGCAGGGGCTGATATACGGCATGGGCCACGCCGTATATTCATTGTCCGACCCGCGCGAGATTGTATTTAAAAATTACGTAAAGAAGCTTGCGGCGGAAAAAGGCCGCGAAGCAGATCTCAGGCTTTATGAAAGTGTGGAAACGCTCGCGCCATCGGTGATATCCGAAAAACGCCGCATCTACAAAGGCGTAAGTCCGAACGTCGACTTTTACAGCGGTTTCGTATACGACATGCTCGGCATACCGCGCGAACTGTACACAGCGATGTTCGCGATCGCACGCATCGTCGGCTGGAGCGCACACCGCATCGAGGAACTCGTATGCATGGACAAGATAATCCGTCCGGCGTACGTGAGTATTATGGAACATAAAGAAGACCGGTAAGATCGTCCGCCTCCGGTACGTTCTCTCGTAATTGTCCATCAAAAAGACGCTTTTCTGCATTTAAAATGTAGCGCGCATAACTATAATTAAAGTACCATCATCCTTCACTGCAGGAGGCGCGCGGGCATGATCCTTTACCATATGAGAGCTAAACTCGCCGGAACAGTTTTAATAATGCTTTCTGCCGTACTACTGCTTTTCTCCAGAGCAGGAATACGGGCTTATGCATCAGTTCCGGAAGGCGCAGGAGACGCAGCCGGCCAGGGTAAAACGCTGCGCGTAACGCTCCCCTACACCGCGAAAACGGGCGGAACAGATGACGCATATAAAGCGCTTTACGTAGTGGGCGGATACCACTCTATTGACAGCGGCGCGCCTGCATGGGGCACTTCAAACTACGCGGACATCAGGCTGGTAGGCGACAGAATGGGCACGCTCGACGTCAAATACGCTGACGGAACCGTAGATAAGATCCCTCTCGTTTTCGGTTATACCATGTGGTTTTACAACAACTGGCGCGAAACGGCTTCCCCTTTTAAGGGGTCCGGAGAGGACAGTGTGCTTACCGCAAAGCTCCGTTCCGCGCTAATGTTAAAAGGCGCATTTGAGGGTGAAAACAGATGCGTTTTTAAAATACAGCTGCGTGATCAGGCTGTTAAAAGCATAAAGATCACGGACGAGCCGTCTAAAAACGGCGAGCCGGTTTTCGAGTGCGGTTTTCTTTCAAACGCGTCCGGTAATGAGAACGAATCATTATCTTATAAAGGCTTTTCGTTCAATACCGGCGACGCATTCTTTAACACCCACACTATAAACAGCGCGGATCCTTTCCCTGATACGGTAAAGGACAGCCTCGACGCTCTCAGGCACGCGCTTTACACGTTCGAGCCGGATTATAAAGGGGCTGAACCTTTCGTATATCCGTCCGGTTATGAAGGGCCTGAAATAACGTTTTCAGGTAACGAGTTTGCAAACATGGCCGGAGGGATCATATACACGAATCTGGTGAATCTTGAAAGCCGCACGGACGATGACGGCTTTATGCATACGTCTTATAAAGGTGCTCCTTCCTGGCGCTACGACGGTTTCGGAGTATGGGTTGAAAGCGCGGATTCGTATTACGATTCATTCTACTCCAGGGACGGCGGCAGAGGGATAATGTCGCTGCTGCTGTACGGGCAGACCGGGAAGGCACTGGCCGCCGCCGGGTTCGCGAATGCTCAGATGATGTATTTCCCCGAGAATAAATTGACGCTCGGAGGAAAGGAGATCCCGGGGCATTATACGGTCGTCGTCAATAAACCGCTCCACTATTCGAAAGTGCTTGTCCCCGAAGCGAACTGGCCCACGTCTTACACAAAAGCAGCTTTCGGAGATGAGTTTCAGAATCTGGGAAATCAGGAGACGGACGGGCACGGTCTTATGATGCTTGCGAATTACAGCGCGTGGCGCAATTCCGGGCGCGACAGTGCGTGGGTCGATTCAAACTGGGCGTACATAAAAGAAGCGTGCGACTGGATCAGCTGGTGCTTTGAGAATTCTTCGCTCTCGTTTGCGAAAAACGGCCTGCTGTACGCCGAATCCGAAGCCGGTATGCAGAAATATACGCTCTACTGCAATCTTCCCTGCTATCTCGGACTCAAAGGATACGCAGAAATGGCGCAGGCAGCCGGGCACGCTGAAGAAGCGGCAGAATGGAGCCGTATGGCGGACGAACTGAGAGCGGCAATAATTGACCGCCTCTCAAATAAAAAAGGCTGGGTGAGTTCAAGATACGGCTTTTACCACGATCCCGCGCTGACAATGATGGCGGATTTCTACGGCTTTGACATAGCGGATATGGACAGCGAAATGGCTGCGCTTTCGGCACTTTCTTACGAAGCGGACACCGGCAGTTCGGGTAAAAGCGGCTGGTTCGGAGCTGCCGGAATAGGCTACGACCATTCGATGCTCACACAGAACGCGCTGCTGTCGGATCACATGTCAGACGCCTCGAAGCTGGTAGAAAACCTTTGCCGCATATCTTACGCGCCAGGCCTGCCGGAGCCATATATGGTACCTGAAGGAGTATCTGTTGACAGAGAGAACGGAATTATAAGGCGCCAGGGGGATCTGGGAAATCTCGTCCAGCTCGCCGAAGCGCTGAAATGCTGCTCTATCGTAACGGGATTGTCGCCGGTAAACGGAAATACGCTGAAAATAATGCCTCGCCTTCCTGAAAACTGGTCCGTGAGCGTTAAAGCATTGCCAGTAACGGGAGACGGTTCCGGGTTTGCGAATATGAAGATATCCTACCCTTCCGGCGGAGTACAGACGGCACAGATAAAACTTACAGGAACGGACGGAATAGATACCGTTAAACTACGTTTAGGACCTTTCCCTGCCGGTATCGCATTCATAGCGGCGCAGGTCAACGGAAGCAACACACAGTGCGAGATGGCCGATTCCGGCGACAGCACGTGGGCATGGGTCGATCTCGGTGCGCCATCGGACAATGAGCTCCGAGTAGCTTTGATCTACGGTTCAAACACGGACAATATCCCGGCCTGGCCCGACGACTGGGGCGAACTCGACACGTCAACGCCGGAGCGGGCGCACAAGACTCCGGAAAAAGGGGCGGACGATATCCGCAGATACGGCAATATTTTGAAAATACTTATTCCTGCAGCGGCTGTTCTGGCCGCGACCGGAGCAATAATCGCTGTAATGATCCTAAGAAAGAGGGGTAAAACACATGATAAAATGGATCGACCTCAAAACTGATTCAGGATGTCTTAATGCGGATATGCCGGGAGACATCGCGTTAGAAAGCCGCAGCGCGCTGTATCTGGCAGGCGGATACTGGGATCCTGACAAGGGCTGCCCGGACTGGGGCACCAGCGACCCTTCGCGTGTCAGATATATAGGCGACCGCGCCGGAGATATCGTGATCGGGTACGCTGACGGAAATACGTATAAAATACCGCTCGTTTTTGGCTATACGATGTGGTACCACGCGATCTGGGGAGAACGTCCTTCTCCTTTCTTCGACAATGATTATAATTTCAGCGACGCTTCACTCGTATCATCGCTGCAAAAAGCGCTTTATCTTAAGGGTGGATTCGAATGCGAACCTGAAGGGATCCTGAAGATCGAACTGCCTGCAGGAACGCTCAGTTCCGTTTCGATCGTAAAAGACGAAGAGCGCGAAGGTTCCCCTGTCTTTCACGGTTTTTATATAACCGGCGGAGAGCACAGCGAAAAACTCACGGGCGGAAAGACGGAGGTCAACGCAAACGACAGCTTTTTCGAACAGCATACGGTAAACGTGCTTGACCCTCTCCCGGAAGAGGCTGTGCGCAAACTTGGAAAAGTATGCAGGGCGCTTCATACGTACAGCGACGCGTTCGAAGCCATACCCGAATACGAATTTGACGCCGCCGAGAAAAGTGCTCAAGGCAGATTCGTTTTTTCAGGCGAAAGTCTCGCCAACGCCGCCACCGGTATCGTTGACGTAAACATGTCCAACCTTGTTGACCGCACCGACGGCGACGGTTTCATTCACACCTCTTATAAAGACGCGCCTTCATGGAGGTACGACGGCTTCGGGCCTTACGTGAACATTGCCAACTCGTACTACGACGCGTTTTATTCGCGCGACGCTTCGAGGGCCATCATGACGCTGAATTCGTTCGGCTATACACAGAAGGCGGAGGCTGGCTGCGGCTTTGGAAACAGGTGGATGATGTACTACCCCGAGCAGGGTCTGACGCTCGGAGGCATTCCTATCCCGGGTCATTTCAGCGTGATACCGAACAAGCCGCTCATCTATTCTACACTGCTCGTCCCCGTCGCGAACTGGCCCACAAGGTATACTAAAGAAGCGTTCGGTGATGAGTATCAGAATCTGGGGAATCAGGAGACAGACGGCCACGGGCTGATGATGCTTGCGAACTTTGAAGTCTGGAAAAACCTTGGCGCCGATCCGGCATGGGTCAATGATAACTGGAAATATATTTACGAGGCCGCGTACTGGATCGAATGGTGCCTCGAGCATACCGATCTTTCGCTTTCGGAAGACGGACTGCTTTACGGCGAGACGGAGGCGGCAATGTCTGACTGGACGCTTTACGCGAACCTCCCCTGCTACCTTGGTCTTTTAGGTTACGCTCAGATGGCGAAGGCGGCAGGCAGGACCGAAGAGCAGGAGCGCTGGCTCAAAGCGGCGTCAATAATAAAGGGCGGCATAGATTTCCGCCTTTCGGCTAAAGAAGGAGACGGCTGGGACCTTGAGCATAAAGGATTTCTGCACGATCCGGCGCCGGCAATGCTTTCAGATTATTTCGGTTTCGACTCCGAAGATATGCCCGAAGAATGGATCGCACGCTCGCGCGTTTCCTACTCCGACGATCTGTATGAGACGAAAAAATTCGGTTATTACGCCCCGGGAGGCCTCGGATACGGCCACTCCATGATCACGCAGAACGCGCTCCTGCTCGATATGATGAAAGACGCATCCGAACTTGTAAAATCGCTTTGCCGCATCTGCTACGCGCCAGGGCTGCCGGAACCGTATATGGTGCCCGAAGGAATATCCGTTGACGCCGGGAGAGGCCTGTTCCGCCGCCAGGGCGATCTGGGAAATCTCGTGCAGCAGGCGGAGGCAATGAAATGCTTCCTGATCGTCGCCGGTATTGCCCCCGTCACTTGCGCCGGTGATGTAAGCGAGCTGAAAGTCATGCCCCGCCTTCCCGAAGCCTGGACTGTTAACGTGACAGATTTTCCTGTTGCCAACAGTTCCGTGCGCGCGTCGCTCACCGCCTCTTATCCGGTAAATGACAGGCAGTCGATCGAACTGAAACTGAGTTCGAAAGAGGCCGGATCGGCCGGAACCGCCATTCCGGAAAAAGTCAAAGTGCGCTTCGGACCGTTCGCGCCGGAACTCGAGACCGCAAAAGCGACGCTTAACGGCAATGAATATATACTTAAGCTTGAAACTTCAGGCGACAGCGCGTGGGGCTGGATATGCGAAGACACCGGCGTGTTCCTGACTGAAGAATGAAATATGAACCGATAAGCACAAATCAAAGGAGGCCAATATGAAACACTACCGAAAGATCTGCTTAACGATATTGGCGGCGCTCATCGCGCTATCGCTGCTTATTACCGGCTGCGGAAAGACAGGCGAAAGCCAGGGAGAAGCAACAGAGCCGGTAAATAACGTTGAGACCGAAAAACCTCAGAATACGGACGAACCGGTAATCGTCACCCGCGCCCCTACCGAGGCTCCTTTGGAGTCCACAGACGATCCGGATACACCCAAAGTCAAATACGTTGACCTGCTCTCGAAACCCGAATGGCTCGATTTTTCTGCATCATCGACCGAAGCCGAGAACTCCCCTACTGAGCTCAGCCCTTCTTTTTCATTCGACGGAGACCCGGATACGCGCTGGAGTTCGATATTTTACGACGTTGAGGGCTGCTGGATATGCGTACAGTTCGCCTACCCTGTAATTATTCACGGCATCGATATCAATGAAAACAAGACGTGGGGCCAGATGCTCGGCTGGGAGGCGCAGTACTACGACGAAGCGGCCAGGGAGTGGAAGACGGTTTATTCCGATGAGACTTCGGATGATGAGTCTTATGATTTTCCGCAGGATACGCCCGAGACGTACGCTTTCAGGCTGTATTTCCTCGAAGGCACAGGCATAACTATTACGATCAACGAGATAGGCGTGTACGGTCTGTTCGTGGAAGTGCCTGAAGGTACCGAACCGCACAAATTCATAAAATACGGCGCGATCGATCCGGGCACGCCCGCGGAGAATCAGATCGTTCCCGGAAACTGGACTTACACGGCATCGTCGCGCGAAGCCGAAGGAACAGCCGCCGAACTCGGGCCGGAGCTGTGCTTTGACGGCAATAAGCTTACGCGCTGGAGCACCGTTTTCGGCGACCTTTACGGCGCGTGGATCGCGGCGGATTTCGGTGAAGAACTGACTATCTCCGGCTTCCTGGTCAACGAGTGCAAGACATGGGGGCGCGTCACTTCGTTCGAGGCGCAGGTAATGGCCGGCGGCGAGTGGAAAACGGTATACACCGGCGCCGATACGAGCGCAGTGTACGTCGAATTGAGCGAGTCTGTGACAACTACGGCTTTCCGCCTTCTGTTCAATGACGGTGATACGCTTTCGGAGACTGTGACGATATGGGAGATAGAGTTGTATAAGTAATATATACCCTCTTCAAATATCCCCTAAAAAACAGCGGCAGCATATCAGAACGTGCTGCCGCTTATCGTTTTTAAATGTGACGTGACGCGTATAAGTATATGCTCAATTACATCTCATACGTATGCTCGCCCGAGCCTGCAAGTTCCTTAATATTTCCCGCTTCGATCAGGCAGGTAACGCCGAAAGGCACGGAAACAGAAAGCTGCGTTTTGCCATAAGTACGTTTCCAGCGGACGCACAGTTTTCCTCCGGGCGTCATAAACCAGCCCTGAGCGCTGAGCAGGCCTTCAGGGAAATACGGACGCACAGAGTACTCCCTGATATTTGTACCCGACCTGCTGATACCGAGGATATATCTGTAGAACCAGCGGTCAACGCTCGCGTACATCGGATGGTTATGTGAATTCATACCGGGATCCTTTTTAAGCTCAAAACGTTCCCAGATCGTTGTCGCACCGTTCTCGAGCATAAAGCCGTAGCCCGGATATGACTCGTCGAGCAGGATGCGCATTGCCGAATCAACTTCGCCATATTCAGTGAGGATATCGAACAGATAGCGCGTGGTGAGGTTTCCCGTCGTGAACTTGCAGCCGCGGGACTTTAAGTCACTCAGCAGTACCGCGAAAGCTTTGTCCCTGCCTTCTTCAGGCACGATGCCCAGCCACAGCGCAAACGCCTGGCAGCCCTGCGAACCCGTTGCCACCTTTCCCGTCGCGGGATCGTACCACTTTTCAAGGAACGAATCGCGGATGGAGCGCGAAAGATTGAGCCATTTGCCCACGTCACCGGTGAGGCCAAGGAGCGACGCGAAACCGGCGAGCCGCAGGCAGTTGAAATACGAATAACCCGTCGACATCAATACGCCGGGCGTTGACGACGAACGGGCGTCCTCCTGCGACATACAGCTTTCCATCGGCCCGGCCCAATCGCCGTAATACGTATAATCGACAATATAATTCGTTGACCGCGACAGCAGATATTCCTCCCAGCGGCGCCAGTTATCATAATGCGCAGATACGAACGATACGTCGCCCGTGCGTTTGTAATATTCGTACCCGGCGACAAGGAACGAGGAGCATACCGGATCGGCAGGTCTCGAACCGATAACGAACGGCGCGGTACAAGTGATCCTGCCTGCCTCGTCCTGCGCGTCGCACATGTCGTCAACGACTTTCGGGAATATGCGGTCAATTTCGAAATTGTAAGGCGTTTCTTCGAACCTGACCGTGGCGTCGTTCATCCAGCCCATACGTTCGTCGCGCTGGGGGCAGTCGGTCAATATCGAGTGTATGTTCGCCTTTTCAGTCTGCACGCACGCCTTATGGATCGCGTTAAGCGCAGGACTGCCGCACCTGAAATCACCCGTCTGATCCAGGTCTGTGTAGAGCGAGACAGCCATTATACAGTCTTCGGTAAACACGTCGCCGTAGCCGGAAACCGAGCAGTAGCGAAAACCGTGATAAGTAAACTCGGGCTGCCAGAAATCACCGTCGCTGCCGTCGCCCGAACAAACGTACACGTCCGTCGCAAGCGCTTTGCGAAGCGGTGCGGTGTAGAGTCTGAATCCGTCGTCAAGTACTTCCGAAAAGCGCATAATGATCGTTCTTCCGGGCTCGGGGTTTTCAGGCAGTTTAAGGCGCACGACGCCGGCAATGTTTTGTCCGAAATCCACCACGTATTCCGTACCGGTCTCGCCTTCGCCGCGGTTCATGAAGACGTCAACGGGTTTGTATATTTCCTGCCTCGTTACGGGCGGGATCGTCATCAGTTCCGCTTTTTCGCACGGTTTGGGGCATATGACCGCGGGATGAGACTCGAACGAACGGTCGCGCGCGTCGTACACCTCGCCGTCGTACACGCTCGAGGACAATATATTGGTATACGACCATTCCCACTGGTCGTCAGTCAGGACTTCAACTTTTCCGCCTTGTTCGCCGTCAATGACGATCTTTGCGCTAAGAGCATTGTCGCCGTCGAAGCGCGGCCTTGGGAAGCCGAGCTCGCCGATCAGGAAAGGACTGTCGAAGTTGCGGTATCCGTCGGCAACGTTAAAAGCGAGTTCGTTTTCGCCTTCTCTTAAAAGCGCCTCGAATCCTTCTTCAAACACGAACTGGCAGCGCCTGGAATAATCGGTGAAAGCCGGATCAAGACGCGCGCCGTTGACCCTGACGCCGTTCACGTAAAATGCCGCATAGCCGATGCCGCAATAGAGCGCCATGGCGTGCGAGGGCACTTCTTCCAATCTGATCGTTTTGCGAAAAACTACCGGGCGCCTTTTAGCGCTGTTTTCCGCTTTGATCCACGGAAAATCCGGTTCGGACGTGAAACTGTAGAACCATTCTTCGCGCTCCGCCTTCTCGCCGTATACGTCGGTTATTTCGACGTGTACGTAAAGTTCAGTAAACGCAGGCAGCAGCGGGCCGTTATATTTACACTCTTCCCCGCTTTTCGAGCCTTCGCGAACGCCTGAATCCCAAAGTTCGCCGTCAAGCGTCAACACACTTACACGGTATGAAGCGGTGCGGTCATCGCCCTTATCACTCAGCACGCGCCAGCCGAAAACAGGAGCGCGTTTAGAAGTAGCGCGGTATCTCGCTTCTTTTTCAAGCGGCGCGCCGTCAAGCAGGATAGATACGATTTTTAACATAGTGTCATGTTTTCCTTTCAATAAATTTAAGTATTCATTCTTTTCTGTAAAAAATCAGCCCGGACGTGCCGGGCTGAACAGTGCCTTTATTTTCCTGCGCTGATCCTGAACGTCAGCTCGTCCGAAGGAGAATTCATCTCGTAGACGAACGAATAAACGTAGGTGCCGTCAGGCGACATTGCCACCCCATACCCGTCGTAGTCTGCGACGGAAGTAACGTATTCTTTCCATTCTCCGTTTTCATTGACCTCGATCTTCGGCTTTGCAAGCACGTCGAACCCGTAAACGGCCACGGTATTTCTGTTCCTTGACCCGGTGACGGTAAATTCAGCGGTATTGCCCTCGGCAAGGATCTTCGGAACGTAAGTGTCCTCGATCACAGTGCCTTTGGAGGCGGTGATCTTAACGGGATGGAGCACAGAATCTTCGTAAACGACAGGTGCGTGGTTCATGGCATCTTTTATTTCTCCGCCGTAAGGAAGCAGGATCACGTCGAATACCATCGTGTCACCTTTTTTGAATTCCATTTTACCTTCGTCGAACGTGAGATAAAGGTTATCGAGGCCGCCGTCGAAGTAGTAGCGCACGCAGTACGAACCGTCCCACTTCTTACCTCCGACCGTGACGTCCGAACCGCGCATTATGAGTGCGTAGTTCATAATGTCCGTGCCCTTCTTATCCCTTAAGTTCGAATCTTTAGGACCGTATATCGCATAGTAGAACGAGTCTTTATTGAGGCTGTACGTCTTCGAGGTCTTCTCGGTAAGCGGGAGCGATTCAGTGACAGGATTTCCGTCAGCGCCGAGGTACAGGAACTCGGAGAAGTTATTGTCGCGGCTGTTGAAATGAAGCAGTGTAAATTTGCTCCTCGCGTCGTCGATCGTAAGATCTTTCAGGAACTCGACAGATATCGTGTAATACGTCCTGTTTTCGTCATTCTGAGGGAATTCTACGTGGCGCAGAGTATACTTATACGAGCCGCAGTCGGAAACGTAGCTGTAGTCGATATCGGCGTAAGTAGGACCGCTGGAACGGATTTCCGTCCCCGTATATTCACTCTGCTGCTTCTTACCGTCCGAGTCAGTATACGAAAGCCACTTATGGATACCTACGGAAGTAAACTGCGGCTGCGTATTCCACATCACACCGCTGCAGCCTCTGAAGTCCGGAAGCGTCCAGCCGTCTTTACCGTAAACGTAGTAAGGCGCGATACAGTTGGATTCAGTTACGCCGGTGGACAGATGATAATAGCCTATAAAGAACTGTATCGAAGAGATCTGCTTGAGAGGAAATACGCCCCAGTTCTGGTATAGATGGAGCTCAGTGAATTTAACACTTTTTCCGCTCTTTACGACGAGCGGGAAAATGCTGTCGCCGTACATAGGATCAGCCGGTTCATAGAACGGCTCTTCTATCTCGCCGTGGAAATTCTTGCACACTTCCATCGGAACAGGCACCAGGACTTTATTTTCGTCCAGCAGTGCGGCACATTCAAGGCTTCCGTCAGACCCCTGGAAGCACATATATATTTTTCTGTCGCTGCTGTCGCCGTTTACCGTGACGTCGGTCGAATAATATTTATTCACGTTCTTTTTGGAATAAGCCGAGTTAAAATCGGTGCCTTTTTTAGTGAACATATAACAGCCGCGCAGATAATTATATCCTGCGAATTTAGTTTTAGCGTTCGTCTCGCCCACGGTCATATCCGTAAGCGGATGGCGCTCAAGGAACGCCTGACCGTCGATCGCGTCGAAAGTGCCGTTTTTATCGCAATATATGCGGTTCCCGACGGTATAATCTTTTCCCTTCTTAAGATCTTTGGGAGAGTCTGTGAACTGGCGCACGACGTAACAGCCGTTCTCTTCGATGACCGTTACTTTATTCGTGCCGCTGTCTTCGGAAGGAATAATGATACCGGCAACGCCATTGTCCTTTACGTGAAACGCCACGTATTCGACGCTTGAACTGTCAAACGAAAGATCATTGTGCGTACCGTTCGCATCGCGGATCTGAAGCGCGTCAATATTGTCCTTGCTCACTTTCCAAACGATCCCGTACTCTTTAGCGCCTGCGAGCGGAGATGCGGCAACGAATCTGAGTGCCTGATGCAGTTTATCCGAATACACGTGATAAACGCGGTCAGTGCGCACGTCCATGCTCGTATTGCTGCGCACGGCCTCTATCCCGGTTACGTAGAAGACGTCCCCGACCGAACCGTTGGCATCCAGACGGACGCCTGCAAGGTCTCCTTCGAGCGCAGGCAGCGACACGTAATACCAGTGTTCTTTTCCATCGCCTACAATTGAGAAAGACGTATGCTGATTTCCGTTAAACCCGCCCGACGCCGTGTCATAATAATAGATCTCGCCCGAGCAGTCGACGTCCGAGATCAGCCCAATGCGGACCGCGTCGACTTCGTCTTTCGCGACCGTCCTGTCAAGCTTTCTTCCTGCGTACGGATCGGCAGAATTTGTCACTGTATACTTGATACCGTTCTCTACTGCTTCGATTTCGACCATATTCGCGTTCCAACCGTATTTCGAAAAAATATCGGCGGAATGGCTGAACGTCATCTCTCCGGCGTTTGCAAGACCCAGCGCAAGATCCATCAGATGGACTTCGGTATAATAATAACCGAGCCGGTACGTATTCTGCCTGCCTTTCGAGCCGGAATAGCGGTCGGACCATTCATTTCCCTCGGAATCGATCACGTACATATCCATCGACTGAGTGAAATACGGATTTCCGTAATAATCCCCGAAATACGATATGCCTCTCGCTTCGGGCTCAGCCAGTTCAAGCTCGAATTTGGCATTCGAATTCTGCACGGTGAATTTCGTACGGTCAGGAAGCGTATTATATGCCTGGACTTCGTTCGCTATACGGTTTGCGTAAAGAAGCGTTTCGGCGAGTGGCGTATCATTCGAAATATCTCTCATAGGTACCTCCGTCGGCCTTTCGGTTGGCGCGGGGTCAACGTTCTCCGTCGCGGCCGGTCCGGGTTTATTTCCGGTACAGGACGCGAAAATAGCAAGCGCTAAAAGCGCGGTCAATAACGCAGCAATTCTTTTTTTGAATCTGTTCATCAATATCCTCCGGCTTCTACAGCAGAATGGCAATGAATTTTGCGGGCTTTCCGTCGAGCGATTTCATACCGTGCGGAGCCATAGAGTCGAAGTAAAGCGAATCTCCCGGCTCTAAGATGCACTCCTGCCCGTCGATAAGTATCATAAGCCTGCCTTCGACGCAGTAGTTGAACTCCTGACCTTCATGGCGGTTTAAATGGATCTCTTCGTCAGGTGCGCTGTCGACAGTTACCAGGAAAGGTTCCGCTATCCTGTCCGCAAAATTATATGCGAGATGCTGATATTTATATCTGTTTCCGCGCTCGATATTTATGCCGCGCCCGTTTTTAACGAAGCTGAAAGTATGCAGCATCGGGCCTCCGCCTGAGAGCAGATCCGTCATCTCTACGTGATAATATTTAGCGATGTCCGATAGTTCTCCCATCGGTACGTCGAGTTCGCTGTTCTCGTATTTCCTGAGCAGTTCCGGGTTGATTCCTATACCTGCTGCAGCTTCCTCAATGGTGGTTTCGGCAATTTCTCTGAGGTCTTTTATTCTTGCGCCGATCTCGCTGTCCATACCTGTCTCTCCTCTCTTTGGGGCCGATCAAAACGCGGCCTCCCAAACTGTCAATATTATAACTGTTTACAGGAAAATCTTCAACCGGAAAAAGGGCAGCAGATTCAAGCCGCAGTCGGGCAAAAAATTGTAAAAAAAAAATTGACTTTTGATCTGAACCTGATTAAAATTAATATGATTTTGGGCGAAACAGGGCAGAATGCCCTCCCAAATAAAAAAAGCGGAGGTAAAAGTTATGAAGAAATTACTTGCTTTGGTGCTGGCAGTCGTAATGGTTGCCGCAATGTCCCTCATCTCATATGCAGCAAACACAGTCTCTGTTGAATTAACGGATGAAGCCACTACAAGCGCAGCGGCTACTGTCGAAGCCGTTGACGGTAAACTTGTCGTCACGACAACGTCTACCAACGACCCGTGGGTCTCCATCCCTGTTGACATTGACACGTCTGTATACAAATATTTCACCGTTAATTTCAGAGCTACGAAAGAGATCGGCGGAAACAACACTTATCTGAAGACCGAGAATTATATCGGTGCAGCTGACGGCGGCGACTGGGAGCCTCACGGAATGAACGGAATGGCTGACGGCGAGCTTCACTCTGTTGAATACAGCATCGACAACGGATTCCCGACTTTCAAAGATTCCAATATTACCGGTGTACGTCTTACCGCATGCGGCGAACCTGACGGAGTTTTCACTATCGAATCCATCATCTTTGCTGACACAGCAGGCGCAGGCGTTCCCCAGCAGACTCCCGCCGGACTCATCAATGACGGCGACTACAGCGTTTCTTACGTCATCGATAAGACCAATGCCACTTCCTGGGCAGGCGGCCAGATCGGCGACCTGAGCGTAACGTATTTCTTCAACGTAAAAGATGACGGTCTTGAAGTTGCTGTAAGAGCGATCGGTCTTGTACAGGATAACCTGGTACAGCTCAACTTCAACCCCGGAAACAAACTTTGGGATACTACCGGACAGTTCGTTTCCTTCAAACTTGGCGACACGCTCACTGTCCTTCAGCACAACCATAAGAACGGTCTGCTTGACGATGACAGTGCGGGCGGCGCAGATATCACCGCAAAAGTTCCGAACGAGATCGTAAAGCTTGACAACGGTTATGAGTTTACCGCAAAGCTTCCGAAAGAGCTGTTCACGATCACTGACGTAGAAGGCGCTGATTCCTTCGTTTACGGCCAGGATGATCTGTACTTCGGTATGTTCTTAGTAGCAGGCGGCGGCGGATTGTCTAACCAGCAGAATACCGATTACACCGACTGGACCTGTAAAGGCCTTGCCCTTAATCAGTATAAATTTGCCGGAGCGCCCGCTCCTGTAACCGAGCCCGAGACCGTGCCTCAGACCGGCGACGCAGCAGTGGCTATGTTCGCTGTTATCGCTGTTCTCGCTATGGGCGCAGCTGTTGTCTTCATGAAGAAGAGAGCTTTCTGATCGATAATTCATTATCGATTCCGATAATTATTGCAGGGCAGCCTCAGCGGGTTGCCCTTTTTGATCTTGCACAAATATTAAAGCATTTATTATCGGCTTTTGATATTTTTTCCTGCTTTTTGCGTATTTCGAATTGACAAGCGCCGCATATTACCATACAATATCCGCAGTGAGATTCGTCGCCGCTCTTAATCGTGCGGCACGCTACAGTAATATAAAATACGGAAGGTGAAAACATGAAAAAAATCCTCACGATCCTGTTAGCCCTCACAATGATTTTGTCAATGTCGAGCCTCGGCGTTTTTGCGGCGGAGGTCGATGAGACCACGTACAGAGTCACTTCATACGCCGAAGGATCATCGTTTGACCCGGGCATATGGATGAACAAGTTCGACGAAGACGGAAACTGCACCGGAACGGATTACGTTATATTCAAGACAGCTGCCGATATTAAAGGCTTCGGTCTTCCAAAGGCATTCGCAGGTACAAGCCAAAACGACCAGGACGCCACGGTACGCTTTGAACTTTTCAAATTCGATACCGACGCCGAAACGACGTTAAAAGGTACTCCAGTTCACTCTGAAGAAGTGTATATGGACGGCGACTTCAACAGCGGAATGCATTTCCAGCTTGATACTCCCGCCCCCGCAGGCCAGTATCTGTTCAGAGTAACACAGATCACAGGCAGAGGAGAATCAGAAGGCGTTTCGCACTACTTTGTATTCCCCATCTGCGACCTGATTTACGGAAACACCAAACTGCTCTATGACGCCGCAGGACCGTTCGTATTTTACGTTGACTGCGAAAAGAAAGAAGGCGTGACGGATTATCTTCTTGCGCTCGACGGCACCGACGCTCAGGTGGACGTCCAGCCCGAACGTACGATAATCAAGCGCAACGGCGATTCGGCGCATGAGATCGTAGAATACGGGATCGTTACCCCCGTGATCCCGGACGGACAGGTGCTGTACTCGCTGTCACTCGTTGCCGCCCCCACGTGGAGCAACACGAACGGCGACTCCGACTGCGAATGGCACGTACATAAATGGACGGGCGATTATGATGAGAGTGTAGACGGAAGAGTCGTTGCCAGCGGCGAAGAGATCGACCACGCCGATAACTCAAATCTGACGTTCAAATTCGGCACCGCGCTCCGCTACGGAAACAGGTACCTGATCGTCATCGAGAAAACGAATTCGGGCAAGATCGGTTACTGGCAGGGCGTAGACGAATGGCCGGAAGGCTGGGAGTTTTACGATTTCGGCAGCGAGCTTGAGATCAGCCCGTCAATGAAAGGCCAGTACGCGCTCGTAGGAGACCTCGGACCTGAGCCTACCGAAGAGCCTACGAAAGAACCCACAGAAGTACCTCCGACGGACGTTCCTACAGAAGTTCCCGTGACAGACGCTCCCGTCGCGACAGACGCCCCGAAAACCACGGATGCTCCGGATGAGACCGATGCGCCTGACGTTACGGACAATGCTCCGAAGACGACCGGCGGTTCTTCCGATAAGGACAACGAAAAGAAGGACGGCAAGGGCGGCAATAACATCGTTCCGATCATTGTCATCGCCGTATGCGCAGTGGTAGTCATCGGAAGCGTTATCGCTATTATTCTGGCCAAGAAAAAGAAATAACAGATCTGTTTACGGCACGCGCTGAGCCCGGAGCTAATACAAAGCCCCTGTCCGGCACGCAGCCAAAGTAACTAAAGCACCGCCCCGGTCTCAATGCCATAGAGATCAGGGCGGTATTTTTATAATCAAAACGATTCTTTACACAATCGCACAGGTTATAATATAATTTCACGCAGAAAAAGAGCCAGAGGCGGGATGCGGGAATGGCAGAAGAAAAACACATAAAAAGCATGAATATAAGACGGATAATATTGACGGCAGCGCTGTGCGCTCTGGCGGTGTTATTGACCGCTTTGATCTCAAGCTGCGGCCGCTCTCATTTTAACGTTTCGGAAGTAATGATCGCCGGATCGCCATTGAGCGCAAGGCGTGTTTCCGTTAAGATGGAGGCTGAGAACGAAGCACGCAGATCCGCGAAAAGTGCTGATTTTTTCGTATTTGTAAACAGACTGCTGACAGAAGCAGGAGGCACGCCGCTGACTAAAGAAAGCGACGGATCTGACACCGCTGCACCCGGTTTGATATTTACTGAAGACAGGGCCGCCTACGGGTTCGACGACTATACAGTCCGGCTCGAAGACAGCTGCGGGATACGATTCGAAGGCGGCAGCGCGTGGGCGCTTAAGATGGCGTGGGGAGCGTTTTTTGAAACGTACGTGCTGAGCGGAAAAGGCATTGACGAAAGCGGCGCCGAAGCTGCCGGAAACGGCGGAGTTTTGATCAGATACGCCGCACCGAACCGCGAAACATATATTTCCGACCCGTCCCTCCTCCCCATCCACTGGAAAGGCGAATGGCAGCCGCCCGCCGCGATGCTTGACTACAAAAATAAAGTTGACTGCATCGAGCGCAAAAATAAACGGCACGTGTTCACCACGTCGCACAGAGGCGACTGGCTGCACTATCCGGAAAATTCGATCGAGGCGATCATATCCGTATGGGCAATGGGAGGCGACTGCGTCGAAATCGACGTACGCGTGACCAAGGACAAGGTACCCGTGATCCTGCACGATACTACCCTCTCCCGCACCACTGATTTCGCCGAAAAAGCGGGCAAAAACGGGCTCCCGGAATCGGACAAGATCGGTGACTGGACGCTCGAAGAACTGAGGCAGCTAAGGCTGAAAGAAGGCGAAGGCGGTCAGGGCGCGGAAGTAACGCCATACGTCATACCTACGCTCGAAGAATGCCTGATTGCCGCCCGAGGCCGCTTTTTCTACATTCTGGACAAGCAGAAGGCCTGGAGATACGCCGAACTTCCCGAAATCGAAGAGATCCAGCCTCTCAGCAAAAAACGCGATCTGGCGCCGGTCATGGAGAGTGCGGACAATTTCGAATCTGTTTTTATTGCGTACGGTACGATCGACGATACTGAAGAAGGCACGCTGGACGCAGATGAAGCCCTCAGGATCCAGCAGTTTATTTACGACACGTACGGCCGCAAGATGTACTTCTTCCTGCGCGGCTGGACGGAACTCGGCACCGCGTCGAAGTATGCCGAAACGCTTGAAAAAGGCTCGCTGACAAACTCCGGAGTGATCGTGAACGGCGCGTTCGTCGCCGGGGACAAAGAAACCAACAAAACCATAAAAGCGCTTACTAAAGCCCATCCTGACACGTTCTTCGGAGCATGGACCATCGACAGAGACGGCAGCGACGTCGAAGAAGTCTGGAAAATGATGTACGACACCGGCCTTAGAGGAATGATGTCGAACGATATGCTCCGCCTGGTGAAATTTGCCGCAAAAGCCGGGCACTACGCGTGATCCTACGCTCCCGGAAAAAAAGCCCTGAAAAAACCTATTGACAACATTCAAAACTGTGCTACAATACGCACTGAAGTTTAGAAATTCTAAACTTTAAGTTTACTGAATCTGCGGAAGGTGGGATGGACATGAATGCTCTTGCTTTAGGGAAAAGACTCAGGGATCTTCGCATCACCAACGGACTTACACAGGAAGAACTTGCGAACCGCTGTGAACTGTCCAAAGGCTTTATCTCACAGGTCGAAGGAGACCAGACCTCCCCTTCTATTGCCACTCTTATGGATATCCTCGAATGTCTCGGAACCGATATCCAGACTTTCTTCAGCGAAAAACCGGCCGAAAAAACCGTTTTTACCCCGGACGACTTTTTTGAGAGCGAGGATGAAGAACTCGGTCATAAAATAACCTGGATCGTCCCGAACTCCCAGAAAAACGACATGGAGCCCATAATCATCGAGTTCGCGCCCGGAGGTACGTCTGCTAAAGAAGAACCTCACAGCGGAGAGGAATTCGGATACGTACTTTCCGGAACGGTCACCGTCCATATAGGCGACGAGCGTTTTAAAGTAAAAAAAGGCGAATGCTTCTACTATTATCCGGATAAGGAACATTACATAGAAAACAGATCGAGTCAGAACGCAAAAGTGCTCTGGGTATCTACCCCGCCGAGCTTCTGATAAAAACGCACAGGAGGAAATTAAATGTCTCATCACATCATTGACCTTTTCAATATCACCAAAAGCTACGGTGATACGGAAGTAATTAAAGACCTGTCTCTTTATATAAGGCAGAACGAATTCCTTACCTTATTAGGGCCCTCCGGGTGCGGGAAAACCACGACGCTTCGAATAATCAGCGGTTTCGAGAAGCCGGACTCGGGAAGAGTTTTCTTCAACGGCGAAGATATTACGGACCTGCCTCCGCATAAACGGAAGGTCAATACCGTCTTCCAGAAGTATTCCCTTTTCCCGCATATGAATATATACGAGAATATCGCGTTCGG
>JAGCTF010000211.1 GCA_017963755.1 Clostridia bacterium
CACGTTTTCGGCGTGAGCGATCCGGACAATATCATCCGCGCCGTCTGCGGCGAGCCCATCGGGACGCTTATTTCTTAACTGACTTTTACCACCCGCACAGAATCGAGGTCAATCAATGTACGACAGAGTGTTTAATTTTTCTTCAGGCCCCGCTGTTATGCCGGAGCCTGTGCTTGAAAAAGCTGCAGAAGAAATGCTGAACTACGAGGGCAGCGGCATGTCCGTTATGGAGATGAGCCACCGCTCTAAAGTGTACGACGCCATTATCAAAGAGGCCGAAAGTCTGCTCAGAAAGCTTATGAATATTCCTGAAGAATACGCCGTGCTGTTTCTGCAGGGAGGCGCGTCGCTTCAATTCGACATGCTCCCCATGAACCTTGCATGCGGCAGCGGAACAGTCGATATCGTGCTTACCGGCATGTGGACGAACAGAGCGTACGCAGAACTGAAAAAACTAGCCAAACCTCACGTCGTCGCGTCTTCGGAGGATAAAACGTTTACGTATATCCCGAAACTGACGCCAGAAATGTTTGACGACAGCGCGGACTATGTACACGTGTGCTGGAACAATACGATCTACGGCACGAGATACACACAGATCCCGCCATGCAAAGCGCCGATAGTGGCAGACATGTCTTCGTGCATATTGTCCGAGCCCGTGGACGTTACAAAATTCGGCTGCATATTTGCCGGTGCACAGAAAAATCTCGGCCCCGCCGGTCTCACGATCGTCATAATCAGGCGCGATCTTTTAGGAAAACAGCCGGAAGATCTGCCGGTCATGCTTAACTTCGATACCCATATAAAGAACAGTTCGCTTTACAACACGCCTCCCACGTACGCGATATATATGTGCAAACTCGTGCTCGAATGGCTCCGGGACCTCGGCGGAGTAGAGGCGATCGCGAAGGTGAACAGGCGCAAGGCCGAAAAGTTCTACGCGTTCCTTGACGGCAGCGATATGTTCAGGGCAACGGTCAGCGGCGTTGACCGTTCGATAATGAATATTCCGTTCGTGACAGGGGACAACGAGCTGGATGCGAGATTTATTGCCGCCGCCGAGAGCGCGGGCTTCAAGAACCTTAAAGGCCACAGAAGTGTGGGCGGGATGCGGGCGTCAATATATAACGCGATGCCCGAGGAAGGCGTTGACCGCCTGATCGATTTCATGAGCGAATTTGAGAAAAGAGAGCGCGCAAAGTAAGTTAACAGGGGCTTACTTGCCAACGGCGCCGGAATATGCTAAAATACTGCCATAAAAGATTTATTATAAAAAAGGAGTGACCGGATATGCTTAACAAAGACGATTACAAACAGTTCATCGAGAAAATGGATAAAACGATCAGCTTTTTAAAAGAGCAGATGAATACCGTCCGTGCGGGCCGGGCAAATCCCGCAATATTAGACAGGATCACGGTTCAGTATTACGGTACCGATACGCCTATAAATCAGATAGCAGGTATCGCCGTGCCTGAGGCCAGACTCCTCGTTATAACTCCTTGGGACGGCTCTGCGCTGAAAGAGATCGAAAAAGCGATACAGAAATCAGACATCGGCATTAATCCTCAGAACGACGGAAAGTCCATCAAACTGATCTTCCCGCCGCTTACCGAGGAACGCCGTCTGCAGCTTACCAAACTGACTAAAACGTACGGCGAGGACGCAAAGACCGCAGTACGCAACGTTCGCCGCGAGGCTGTCGAATTCTTTAAGAACCAGAAAAAGAAATCGATAATCACCGAAGACGAGCAGAAGGACAGCGAAAAAGAGATCCAGAACTTTACCGATAAACACATCACCGAGATCGATAAAGTAGTGGCTGCGAAAGACAAGGAACTGATGGAGATCTGATTATGGCGGAAAAAAATATCTCCGCGGGGCCGGATACTGCAGCAGCTCCCGGAAACGCGGATACCGCTTTAAACGATAAAAGATCAGATGGCGGGGCGCCTGCAGAGGTGCCGCGCCATATTGCCGTTATACCGGACGGAAACAGGCGCTGGGCTAAGAAGCGCATGCTGCCTGCCGCCGCCGGACATAAAGCCGGAGTAGAAGCTTTCAGGAAGCTGATGGCGCATTGCACTGATATAGGCGTAAAATACGTCACTTTCTATGCTTTTTCTACGGAGAACTGGAAAAGATCGCAGGCCGAAGTCGGGGCGCTAATGAAACTCCTGCTCGAAAAACTGCTTGACGTAGAAAAGCAGATGGGCGGGTACAGGGATAAAGTGCGCTTTCTTATAAGCGGAGACAGATCGGCGCTTTCGCCGGAACTGAAAAAAGCGATCGAAGAGACGGAGAAGAAGACTGCGGATAATAAAGAACTTACAGCCGTGATCTGCATCAACTACGGAGGAAGAGACGAACTTGTCCACGCCGTGCGCAAGCTTGCCAAGAGAGTGAAAGAAGGCGGACTCGACCCCGAAAACATTGACGAAGAGACGATTTCTTCTTCGCTTTACGAGCAGGTCCCGGATCCGGATCTTATCATTCGTACGAGCGGCGAACAGCGCCTCAGCAATTTCCTTCTCTGGCAGTCCGCTTATTCAGAATTGTACTTTTCCGATCTGCTCTGGCCTGATTTTGACGATGACGAACTGGACAAAGCCGTAAACGCATATGCGTCGCGAAAACGCAGATACGGAAAATAGACGGCATTATTATAAACCCCTGGTCAGCGCGTTTCCTGTATGCTTCGTTTAAGTTATTTTCCGCAGGTGCGCGCGGCTGAAAGGATACCGATTCAATGAGAAAACAACGAGTTATTTCAGCAATAATACTGCTTGCAATATCGATAACCGCTATCGTTTTCGGAGGCTATGTTTTCGGCGCGTTTGTATTCTTATGTATCTGCGCCGGATTGTACGAAGTATTCAAAGCGTTTGAGCAGAAAGAGCTCAGACCGCTTAAAATTCCCGGCTTTTGTTTTGCGCTTATTTTCGCACTTCAGGTCATCTTCCGCGAAGCTGACATATTCCACATCTACCTGCCTTTTAAAAAGGACGTATGGCAGATGAAAGCGGACGGAACGGCAGAAGCGGCGGAAAACGCTGTTGACCCGTACAGATTCAGCTGGACCGGGCCGCTGTGCATCGTATTACTGCTTGTGATATTGACCGTAATGGTACTGAAGCATAATAAATATACGCCGGTAGATGCCGCGGTAACGGTATTCGGAGGCGTGTACGTCACTTTCCTTACGAGCTACGCATTCTCTCTGCGCGAACTTGACGGAGGAAAGGGCGGCCTGTTTATACTGCTGCTCGCGATGCTTACGGACGTCGCTGCCGATACTGCAGCGTACGAAATTGGATCCAGAATAGGAAAGCATAAGCTTATTCCGGCAGTGAGTCCTAAAAAATCTGTAGAAGGAAGTATCGCCGCATTCGGCGGTTCAATAATTGCCTCCCTTATTTTAGGAGTTCTGTTCATCTATACGGGCTGGTTCACAAAACTTGCGCTGTACTGGTATCCGGTGATCGGACTCGTGACTGGTTTTCTATCACAAGTGGGCGATCTGGCTGCGTCAATGATAAAAAGGTACGCTGGGATCAAGGACTTCAGCAACCTTATTCCGGGGCACGGAGGCATTCTCGACAGGCTTGACAGTCTGATCTTCATTTTCCCGTTCGTATACTATTTTGTAAGGCTCGTAATGTGATGGCAAGGTCAATCGGTATCTTAGGCTCTACAGGGTCGATCGGCACGCAGACGCTTTCCGTTATTCGCGAACTGAATTCGCTTCCGGAGAGCAGCTCCAATCCTCACTATTCAGTAAAATTGCTCGCGTGCGGGAACAACCGCGAACTTATATCAGAGCAGATAGCGGAATTTGCCCCGGAGGCAGTCTGCGTGGCAGGCGAGGAGACCGCCCGCTGGCTGCAGGAAAAATACCGCGTACTCGAAGTATTTCACGGCTCCTCCGGGCTTACGAGATGCGCTTCGGAACGTATGGACCTGCTTGTCACCGCAATTTCCGGGATGCGCGGACTTCTGCCTACACTTGCCGCCATCGACGCGGGCACCGATATAGCACTTGCGAACAAAGAAACGCTTGTCGCCGCAGGCGAGCTCGTAATGAAGCGGGCAAAAGATAAAAAAGTTAAGATAATACCCGTTGACAGCGAACATTCCGCAATATTTCAGTGTCTGAAAGGTGCGATGCGCGGCGGAAAACGCTCCGTGAGAAGACTGATATTGACCGCATCCGGAGGGCCTTTCCGGACTTTTTCGGAGGAAGAACTGAATAACGTTACGGCGGATCAGGCGCTCAATCACCCAACGTGGAAGATGGGCGGAAAAATAACGATCGACTGTGCAACGATGATGAATAAAGGGCTTGAAGTGATCGAGGCCATGCACCTTTTCGGAATGGGACCGGACCGCATAGACGTGGCCGTCCATCCGCAGAGCATCGTTCATTCCATGGTCGAATTCACTGACGGAAGCGTGATGGCGCAGCTCGGAGTCCCGGACATGAAGACTCCCATAGAACTTGCGCTCACGTATCCCTACAGAGGAAACACCGCAAGGCCCGGGCTCGATATCACGCAGCTCGGAAGCCTCACGTTCGAGAAGCCCAGGACCGAAGTGTTCAGGTGCCTTAAGCTCGCGTACGATGCCGCTCATGCGGGCGGAACGATGCCGGCAGCGCTGAACGGGGCAAACGAAGAGGCTGTGGCATTGTTTTTGAAAGGAAAGATAAGTTTCGCGGGTATAAGCGAGCTGGTGGAAGGGGCAATGACAGCCCATGCATCTGCTCAATTGTCCTGCGGCGAGTTTGATAGAGCGCCCGGGCTCGATGCCGTTCTCGCGGCCGATCGCGGGGCAAGAGATTACGTAAGGAGGTCAATGAATTGTCCGTAGTAATCAGTATTTTAATAATGATCCTTATCCTCAGCGTGCTGGTCGTAGTGCACGAATGGGGCCATTTTATCGTTGCCCGCATCTTCAAGATCAAGGTCAATGAATTTTCTATTTTCATGGGTCCGAAGCTGTTTCAGCGCAAGATGAAAAAGACCGGTATGCTGTTTTCTATAAGAGCGCTGCCTTTCGGCGGATTCTGTGCTCTCGAAGGCGAAGTCGAGAACGCAGACGGCGAGAATGCAAACGGGGAGAATGCGGATGGTGAATGCGCAGAAGGTGAGGACGCCGAGGGCAGGGAGAAAAAAGCGCCAGATCCGAAGGACGGAAACTTCTTCACCAAACCCTGGTACATCCGCGCCCTCGTCCTCGTGGCAGGCGTAACGATGAACTACATCCTCGCTCTCCTGATCGTCTCCATAATCTTCGCGTTTAACGGCTACGATACCCGCAAAGTGAGCAACGTCGGAGAAGACGCGCCCATGACGATCGCCGGGCTCGAGATCGGAGACGAAGTGCTTCAGTACAACGGGCAGAACATAACCACGCCGGTAGACTATTCGCTATATGCGTACGTGAGCGAACCGCCCAAAACCACCTTCACTGTGCGCAAGAAAGACGGGACTAAGTTAAAATACGGTTTTGAAAAAGATATACAGGTAAAAGCGAACGATGGGGACGACAAGGAAGAGAACCCCGGCACCATCAATACCGAGGTCAAAGTTTATAGCCTGACCGGCAGAAAGTTCAAGACCCGCACGGAGCTTGGAACGCTCACTTCTTTCTGGGACAATAACAAGGCCCTCACGATCACGCTTGATTATGCTTCCGGAGAAGCGACCGAGTTTTATTACGGCGTTAAAGACGGCGTTAAGGGCCTTTACGTAACTACCTGGGACGATCACTCGGTACCGGAGTCCGGTAAGACCGAAATGCGCACCGGCCTTTCTGAATCGATGACCGACGAAGAGTACGTAGACGCATTTATCGAGTACTATAACAGCGGCGCACAGTTCTCCAAATACGGCTTTTCGTACACGTACGCCGAGCGCGGAGGCTTCTTCAAGATCCTCGGAAACAGCGTGCTCTACGTTCACTCGCTTATAAAATCAGTATTCCTTTCCATCTGGTTCCTGATCACCGGAAAACTCGGGCTCGGGGCGCTTTCGGGACCGATAGGGATAACGGGAATAGTCAACTCCGTTGTCACCGTACAGGCGCCCGCGGCGAGCAAATTCTTTGCGCTGGCTGAGATGACGGCGCTTATCAGTGCAAACCTCGCAGTTGTGAACCTGCTCCCGCTTCCGGGACTCGACGGCGGAAAACTGCTGTTCATTGTCATCGAACTTCTGAGAGGCGGAAAGAAAGTTTCCCCGAAGGTTGAAAATATCCTCTCATTGATATTCTTCGGCCTGCTGATCCTGCTCGCGATCATTGTCGCCGGGAACGATATCCTGAGGCTTATTAAAGGGACTCCGCTGGGGTGATATTGTATGTTCGGACGCGGTGATACAGTTAAAATACGGATCGGCGATATTTATATAGGCGGGGGCAGCCCCGTTGCCGTCCAGTCGATGACTAACACAAAAACTGCGGACGCGGTCTCGACGGCAGAGCAGATAAAAAGGCTCGAAAAGGCCGGGTGCGATATTGTCCGCGTTGCTGTGCCGGATATGGATGCCGCACGCGCTATCGCGTCGATAAAGAAGCAGATCAGCATTCCGCTCGTTGCCGACATACATTTTGATTACAGGCTGGCGCTCGCTTCTATAGAGGCGGGTGCGGACAAGATCCGTATTAATCCGGGCAATATCGGCTCGATCGAGCGCGTAAGGAAAGTTGCGGCGGCGGCGAAAGAACGCGGTATCCCGATCCGTATCGGCGTCAACGGCGGTTCTCTTGAAAAAACTATTCTGAAAAAATACGGAAGCCCGTGTGCGGAGGCGCTCGTCGAAAGCGTCGAAGGGCACGTGGCGCTGCTCGAGGCGCTCGATTTCGGCGATATATGTATTTCGGTAAAGTCTTCAGACGTTAATACGGCGGTGAAGGCATACAGACTGCTCGCGTGTAAATACCGTTACCCGCTGCATATCGGTCTCACGGAGGCAGGCACTTACAGGAGCGGAACGATCAAATCGTGCCTTGCCCTCGGGATCCTGCTGAACGACGGGATCGGTGATACCATAAGAGTGTCATTGACCGGAGACCCGGAAGAAGAAGTGAAAGTCGGCGGGGAAGTATTGACCGCGCTCGGCCTGCGCAGGAAGAAAATGATCGATTTTGTATCGTGCCCGACGTGCGGAAGGACGCAGATAGACCTTATCGGGCTCGCCGGTGCGATTGAAAAAGAACTTTATGAAGCCGAAAGAGCGGGTGCGGTAAAAGTGCCGCTTAAAGTGGCTGTCATGGGCTGCGCCGTTAACGGCCCCGGGGAGGCTTCGGATGCGGATATCGGCCTCGCGGGGGGCGACGGCTGCGTACTTGTCTTTGAGAAGGGGAAAACAGTCGGGAAATTGAGCGGCGATACGGCTGAAATTGCCCGCGCGTTTACCGGACGTGTACTTGAACTGTGCGGCGGAAAGGTGTGAATTCGTTTTGGAAGGTCCCGAACTGTCGCACAGACTGAATAAAGTATTGTCCCTGTGCCCTAAATCGAAATGTATCGCAGATATAGGGACTGACCACGGTCTTTTACCGGTACGCGCCGTAGTGAGCGGGAAAGCGCAAAGCGCGGTGGGGTGCGATCTCAGGAAAGGGCCGCTCGACAGGTGCAGAGCGAATATTGAAGCGTACGGCGCAGGAGACAAGGTGGATGCCAGGCTTGCGTACGGCCTTGACGGACTGGAACCTGGCGAGGCGGATACTGTGACGATCGCGGGAATGGGCGGAATGCTTATCTGTGAGATCATCTCCAAAGCGATAGAGAGCGGGAAACTTACAGCAGGAACGCGGCTGGTGTTTTGCCCGAATACGCATGATGAATACGTGCGCAGGATGGTATGTTCTCGTTCTTTTATCTTGCGCCGCGAATGTACCGTACGCGAAGACGGAATGATCTATCTGATCGTTTCATGTGTTTATACCGGTGAGAACAGCGCGTATTCGTTTGTGAACGACGGACTTAAGGAACCGGAATTCTTTATCCCCGGACATTTTACGGGCGTATCCGGCGCATTGCCTAAGTACTACTACCGAAAAGTGCTGCAGCGCGCTTCAAAACGTCTGCAGGGACTCAGCGGGAAAGTTGATAACTATGAGACTGGGCTCATGCGGGATATAATCGGGAAGTGCGAAAGCTTTCTCAATTAGTTGCACTTGACTGATTTTTTACATATTCCGCCAGTGTTTTGCCCGCCGCCCCTCCGAGTTTTTTAAGACCATAAGCGCTGAAATGACCGCCTACAAAAGGATTCATTGACTCCGGATCATTGTTAAGTTCGGTCGCCAGGCACGTGAGCATTATGAAGTCTTTATTATCTTTACATATTTCGTCCTGAGCGTCAATTATTTCCATATCTTTTTCGTCGTTCGTGAAGCGGCCGACGCGTATAATTCCAAATTTTGCGAGGTCAACGTCTTTTTTCAGCGCGTCTGCGAATTTCGCCAGTTCTTCCTTGTAAACCTGTTTTGCTTTACCGATGATCGCGTCACTCTCGCCCTGAAGCCAGACCATATATACGTTGCCGACGCTAAAACCTCGCTCTTTCGCGGCTTTTATCGCTTTGACTGTTTTATTGACGATAGCGGCGTACCCGGTCGTTCCCGGAAGCCAGCAGGCCATATCCGTCGAGCCTTTCGCCGCATGCACCGCGATCATATTTCTGCCTGAAAGACGTGTGTACTCTTTCGCGAACGACGGAAGAAGCGTGGAATTTCCGTATGCCGCGCTGCCAAGTGCGGTCTGCGGATGCCATGCGGCTCCCAGTTCATCTGTATACGGTACTCCGGCAGTTCCGTCAGGCCTTATGTCTTCGCCTGCAGGATCTTTCAGCGGTACAAATTCGTTACGGAGCATTTTATATTCGTACGCACCAGCTATCGCTCCATCGTCGATCAGCTTCTCGCTCTGCCCCTGCATATTGCTTTGACCGCCGAAAATGATCACGTCAAATAATGAATCGTCAGCAAATACCATTCGAATCCCGCCTTTCTTTCTCTATCAAAGACCTAAAAGACCTGTGATGAATATCTCGATCCCGATGCAGATAAGTATGATCCCGCCCAGCACCGAAGCCTTCCACGTAAGACGCGTACCGAAACGCTGCCCGAGCCTCAGCCCGATGAAACAGATCACGAACGTTACCGCTCCAATGATCAGGCATGAGGCAAGTGCGCGGCCAAAACGGTAGTCCGCGATAGTAAATCCCACGGACAACGCGTCGATCGACGTCGCTATGCCTTGTACCAGGAGCGTGTGCGGCTTCAGGACGGCTGTTTCATTATCATCGCCGCCATTACCGCTTTTTCTGCGTATCCCCTCTATAATCATTTTGATTCCGATGAGCAGAAGCAGAGCAAGTGCGATCCAGGGAACGATCTTCTGGAATGCCGTAAATGCTTCTTCAATACCGCGGACGCAGATCCAGCCGATCAGCGGCATAAAGAACTGGAACACTGCAAAGGTGAGAGGTATTGCCGCGCGCATACCGCGGGTCAATTTCGGCGCGTTCAGGCCGTTGGCGAGCGATACGGAAAAAGCGTCCATAGCCAGTCCGATCCCGAGAAGTATGCTGTTGACAATAAACGTTACTATCGTTCCCATAAATACTGTTCCTTTTAGCCATTTGCCGGCTTTCACACGCCATCTTAAGGCATTATTAGAATCATAAGACTTTTTATTGCTTAATGCAATAGCCAATTATCTATTTGCGGCATCTTGCCTCTGCAGGGCGGATGGTGTATAATCAGCAGGCGCGTAAAAAAATTGCGCGCTTAATTGCAGTACTTGATAAGGAGTTTTTTGATATGAGCGATTGTACACACGATTGTTCTTCATGCGGCGAAAACTGTCCTTCGAGGCAGGGGCCTCAGGATATGCACGAGGCGCTTAATGAATATAGCAGAGTTGGAAAGGTGATAGCTGTTGTCAGCGGTAAGGGCGGTGTCGGTAAATCGCTCGTGACGTCGCTTCTGGCTGTCAGCATGCAGAGAAGGGGATACAAGGCTGCGATACTTGACGCGGATATAACGGGACCTTCGATCCCCGAGGCGTTCGGACTTCACGAAAAAGCGCAGGGGAGCGCGGCCGGGATATTGCCCGTCGTAACTAAAACAGGCATTGACGTGATGTCGCTGAATCTGCTGCTCGAGAACGAGACCGATCCTGTCGTATGGCGCGGCCCGATAATTGCCGGCACGGTCAAGCAGTTCTGGACAGACGTCGTGTGGTCTGACGTCGATTATATGTTCGTGGATATGCCTCCGGGAACGGGCGATGTGCCGCTTACTGTATTCCAGTCGCTGCCTGTAGACGGTATCGTCGTTGTGACGAGCCCCCAGGATCTCGTATCTATGATAGTAGGGAAGGCCGTGAAAATGGCTGAACTGATGAACGTTCCGGTGCTTGCGCTCGTCGAAAACATGAGTTACGCGACATGCCCGGACTGCGGAAAAAAGATATATCTGTTCGGTGAAAGCAAGCTCTCTGAAACGGCAAAAACGTTTGGCGTTGATACCGTGTCACAGATACCTATCGATCCCAAACTCGCCGCCGCGGTAGACGGAGGCATGATAGAACTGTTCGACGGGACCTGGCTCGATAACATAGGGGATAAGATAGAGAAGCTGTAAGATAACTGGCAACTATCAACTGGCAACTAGTAACTGGCAGCCTTATTTCTTTCGGCTTCTCGTTCACATTCCTCCGTTAACATCCAGCACCGCTCCGGTGACGAACGACGCACCGACTGCGGCAAGATAAAATACAGATTCAGCTACTTCTTCAGGCTCTCCGATACGGCACAGCGCCGCTTCATCGGCGAGCTTTTTCATAGTCTCAGGGTCAAGTGCGCCGTTCATCTTTGTGTTGATGACGCCGGGGGCAACGCAGTTTACGCGTATTCCGGACGGCCCGACTTCTTTCGCGAGCGCCTTCGTAAAACTTATTACCGCACCTTTTGACGCGCTGTAGGCGACTTCGCACGAGCCTCCGACGCGCCCCCATATCGAAGAAACGTTGACGATACTTCCGGAATGATTGCGGATCATATAGGGGAGCACCTCGCGGGAACAGGCGAAAACACCGAAAACGTTGACGTCCATAACGTGCCTGAATTCTTCATCTGACGTTTCGGTAATGAGCTTCTGCGGAAGCGCCACGCCGGCGTTATTGACCAGAATATCCGGATCGCCGAAATGTTTAAGGCACGCCGATACAAGCTTTAAGGCCCCTCCGGGGCGCGAAACGTCAGCTTTTACAGCGAAAACGCTGCCTTTGCTTTTCCTGATATCACGCACCAGCGCCATAGCCGCTTCACGCGACGAATTATACCCTGCTATCACGTTAAACCCGCGCCGCGCGAACAGTCTCACGCACGCTGCACCGATCCCGGTAGCGCCTCCTGTTATAATAACGTTTCCGCAATTTTTATCGCTCATCGTATCTCCTCCTGAAGGATCTTGTAAATGTACGCGGCGTCAATAAAATGATACCGTTCTGTGTTTTTGTTGCCCTCGTTCTCCGCTGTCACAAGTACGTAACGGTGTCCGTTATATTCCGCGTAAGTGATAAGGCACAGTCCCGCCTGCCTGGTGTAGCCTGTCTTGCCCCCGAGCACTTTGACCTTCCCGAAATCGTAGTCCGCAAGCGCAGAGAAGACCGTGCTGACGAGCGTCAACTGGTATTGCCGCTCCGGCTCCGTTACTGCTTTGAACGAATCGAGTGTGAAAAACCGGACAAAATCCGGATTTTTAAGCGCGGCTTCGGTCAATTTTAAAAGGTCTTCTGCCGTAGTGTAATGATCGTCGTCATGCAGGCCGGTAGAATTGACAAAATGCGTGTTCGTGAGTCCGAGCGCTTGCGCCTTCTGGTTCATAAGCCCGGCAAATGCCTCTTCGCTTCCCGAAATATTTACGGCAGCGGTATAGCTGCACTCCGCTCCGGAAGACATAAGAATGCCTCCGAGCAAGGCGTCTTTGTTCGTGATCTCTCCCGCATTGAACCCGGCTGTAGCCGCGCCTCTGCTGTCGGCAAAGTCTATAGATTCTTTTGTGATCTCGTAGTTCCTGTCTGCGGGAAGCAGTTCGGCTGTCAGCAGTCCGGTCATGATCTTAGTAAGTGAAGCCGGGTAAATGCGTTTGTCGGGGGAGAGAGAGTAAAGGATCTTTCCGCTATCAATATCTTTCAGTATTACGCTTCTGCTGAACAGCATTCCGGAGTCAATGCGGAGCGTTATGTCCTGCTGCGGTTCAGCTGACGGTGTGCTTAAGTCCGTTTTATCCGGTGTCGCCGTGGCTGCCTCAGCTGCATCTGTATTTACAGGTCCGGAAGAATTATCCGTGCCCGGAACGTCAGGCCCCGGGGTGTATGGCAGAGGCGTAATGACCAATGCCCCCGGATCCTGCGTGCTGACAGATGAAGGGTTTCCTGAACTTCCCGGACCTCCAGATACGCATGAGCATAAGAGTATCAGAACAAGGATCGCTGCTGATATACCAGCTGCTTTATTTATATAATGCCGGTGCATTGAAAGCCTCCTCCGTATTCCACGTAAGCACGCGCTTTTTCATGCCTTCGATATCGAGCACCCCGTACGCGAAACCTTTCCGTACGAGTTCTTCCGGCACGTATTCGTCATATTTTTCAAATACGGGCACTTCTTTAGGATAAACGAGCTCCATAGGATCGATATCCGCTTCGGCTTCTTCGCGCACTATTCTGTAAAAATCTTCTTCGCTTGCCTGCATAGTGAACTGCATATAATAAGGGCGGGAAGAACTCAGCCCCTTAAGACCGAGCCTTTTTCCGCAGCGTATCTTTAAAAAACGCTCCAGCGCCAGGAAGGCGTAGCTTCCGAGCCACGGGAAGAGCGCCCACATATTTCCGCCCAGATGGATGAGAGTTTTAAGCTCCATCCCGGATTTTCTGAACGTTTCCCGCGCGTCTTCAAGGCGGCAGACTGCGTGGGACATCAGATATTGGTACTGTTTGTCCTCAAACAGCACGCCGTACATTCGCTCTAAAATACGCGTATGGATATCGCCGGCAACGTCTCCGAAATAGGCGGGGATATTGCCCTTAACGAGCGTACAGTACACGTCGCGGCGTTTGTGGTCAACTTCCTCTACGACCCATACGCGGCCTGCTATGGCGATCTTGTCCCCGACCGGAGGCGGCTTAACGATCGTGCCCAGCTGTTCAGATCCCGCATGCACGGTGTACTCGATATTTTCCTGAAACACTGCATAGAATTTGTAGTTATTAACGATCCTCTCGCCGCTTATGCCTACGATCAGGCCGCCGTTTTCGGTGCGGTTTATGTGGTCGATCTCTATCAGGTGCCGCAGCAGTATTTTGTAGTCGTCTTTCGTTATCCGCGAAAAGCAGGCAAGGGTCAGTACGCGGGAGGCAAGTTCTCCTGCGGTCATTTCGCCGTGTGACGCGAGCGTGCTCATCGTCTGGTGGTAGAGGAGGCTGTAAGGCAGGCGGCCTGTGCGCGGCGGCTCTACGAAGCGCTCTTCGATGTAAAGCTGGACGAGCGCTATCCCCTGGATCAGATACCACGGAATGCTGTCTGGAAGCATTGACCGGGCCTCCTGATGATCTTCGCGCATAACGAACCACATTTCCGACGGATCTCCTCTGCGGCCTGTGCGCCCCATACGCTGAAGGAATCCCGATACGGTGAAAGGTGCGTCTATATGAAAAGCGCGTTCGAGTTTGCCAATGTCTATCCCGAGTTCGAGCGTTGCGGTGGCGCAGACGGACATCAGCGAGTCGTCGTCTTTCATATCTTCTTCTGCGCTTTCGCGGTAGGAGGCGGACAGATTTCCGTGATGGATCAGAAAGCGGTCCGGCTCGTGCCTGGCTTCGCAGTATTGGCGCAGGTTCTGGCAGACTGCTTCACATTCTTCGCGCGAATTAGTAAAGATCAGACATTTTTTGCCTCTGGTATGTTCAAAAATATATCCGATTCCGGGATCGGCCGCTTCAGGAGCAGTATCGGATGCGGGCTCCGCTGGCAATGCTTCTTTATCCGGCGTTCGTCCTTCGCCCGCCTGCGGGGGAGTGTTGTAAAAATGCTCCATGGAGAGGCGCCAGACTTCTTTACCGCCGTCAAACGCGGGGATAACGGTCTTCCTGCCGCTGCCTGCCGCAAGAAATCTGCCTGCTTCTTCCGGATTTCCGATCGTGGCTGAAAGACCGATCCGCCGCGGGCTGCAGCCGGCGATCCTGCACAGCCTTTCTATAAGGCAGAACGTCTGGAGGCCGCGGTCTGCGCGCAGGAGCGAGTGTATCTCGTCAATAACTACAAAGCGCAGATCCCCGAACAGCGACGGTATCTCCATATGCTTGTTGATCAGCAGCGATTCAAGTGATTCGGGCGTTATCTGGAGTATCCCGGCGGGCTTTTTGAGCAGCCTGCGCTTCGTCGTCTGCGCCACGTCTCCGTGCCAGCGGGAAACGGGTATGCCTTCTTCCTGGCACAGGTCGTTAAGTCTTCCGAACTGGTCGTTTATAAGCGCTTTGAGCGGGGCAATGTAAAGCACGCCGACGGTCTTCGAGGGATCTTCGTCAAGAAGCGTAAGGATAGGGAAGAAGGCCGCCTCGGTCTTACCCGAAGCCGTTGACGCCGTCAGAAGGACATTGTCCTCCGTGCCGAAAATAGCCTCTCCCGCCGCGTTCTGGACGCTTCTTAGCGTCTGCCAGCCCGAGCGGTATATATAATCCTGTATGAATGGAGCATATCGTTCAAATACGTTCATAACGTAAACTCCGCAAATCCTTCTTCTGCCTCATCCGAAACCGCTTCGGATTTCGAGAACGTGAAAGCGTCGGACTCGAGCAGCCCGGTAAGGTCGAGTGAGGGATCCTGATACATCAGGTCGAGCAGCTCTATAAAGTCGCGTATTACCTCTCTGGGGGTGATATTCTGGTCCGCGCCTATCCGCCCGTATTCAACTTTTATGAAAACGGCGAGTTCCTGAGTACCGAGCCTTCTTTCGTAACCGTACAGTCCCGCGTGCATATCGGCAAGCTTTTCACATAGCACCAGCATTTCCTCGGCTTTAAGCGGCTCAAGCCTGATGACAGGGGCTAACATATCCCTCGCCCCGGGCTTTGAAAAACGCCCTTCTGAAAGCCTTGAGCGCAGCGCTTCGTAACTGAAGATCCCGCGGCGTTTGTCCTCGAGCGCCTGCGGAGTCGCGCCCATAAGAATGCCCAGATGGTGCGCTTTTCCCTGAAGCGTGTCGTTATACATCGTAAGCATCTTTTCGTAATTGTTCTGGCGCGTGACCGAGTTCGGGATCTTATATATATTCACAAGTTCGTCGATCATCACCATCATGCCCTGATATCCTGCGAGCCTGAAGAAAACGGCGAACAGTTTAAGGTAATCGTACCAGTCGTCGTCGGTTATAATAAGATTTATTCCGAGCGCTTCCTTTGCTTCGCTTTTAAGCGTGTACTCTGCGCGGAACCAGCGTGCCACTTTTGCTTTTGTCTCATCGTCGCCGCCGATGCTGGCTTTATAGTACACGGAAAGCAGACGGCCGAATTCGAAACCGTGTACCAGTTCGCTCACGGAAGCAGTCACGGCGTATATCTTTTTTTCTGCGATCGCATAAAGGGCCGGATCGTCGGGCGAAAGTCCCGTTTCCTGAACCGCTTCGGAACGCACCGCGCTGATCCAGCGGTCAAGTATGAGCGTAAGCGCTCCGCCTTCCGGTTTGGTTTTAGTTGAAAGATTACCGATAAGTTCGCGGTAGGTGGCAAGCCCCTGGCCGCGCGTGCCCTGGAGCCTTCGTTCGGGCGACAGGTCTGCGTCCGCGACAATAAATCCGCGCTCCATCACGTAATTTCTTATCGTCTGCAGCAGAAAACTTTTTCCCGAACCGTAGCGTCCGACAATGAATCTGAACGACGCCCCGCCTTCGGAAATGATATCCACGTCCCTCAGCAG
>JAGCTF010000212.1 GCA_017963755.1 Clostridia bacterium
GAGTCAAGCGCAGACAATGAAAAATTGCGTCCTGACGCAAAAATTCCATAAGGTCACGCTGCCGTCAGGTCCGTGTGAGAGTTCTCTCATACAGGTGGGGGTCCTGCTATCCGCACTCAAAAACAGCCTCGAGATCAACGTTTCGGGGCTGTTTTCTTTTTCAGCTGCCTTCCCTTCACAGAGCCGGTCTCCCGAGAAAAAAATAGGGGCGCGGGCTTAGCTCGCATCCGCATTTGGGGCGGGCGGCAACGCCGTTCGTGCCACAAATGCGAAACTCGCACTATCGCAGGAACCGTAAACAGAGGCAATAAGACCGCGCCCGTTATACTGCTCTCGCGCACTGATGCTGTGTCAACGCTATCGGATAGTTTATTTACAGGACACATGAGAAAACGTGTATAGTACTACATTTAAAAGACAAAAACAGCCATTCCAGATGACGATTATATATAAATCAATATCACGAAATATATAAAATGAAATTGCCGAATTTTATAAAATAAAACTTGCGAAAAATATTAAGCTATGGTAAAATCAACAGTGAAAGGAGGAGTGATCCAAGTGAAGTATATAACAAGAATCGTTGACAAGGAAATAGACAGAAAAATTAAAGCCTTTAATGCAATAAACATAACAGGCCCGAAAGGGTGCGGTAAGACGAGAACCGCCAGGGAGAGGTGTAAGACAGTAATTGAATTCCAGGACGAAGAAAGACGTGCCGGCTACATTTCTGTAGCTGAAACAGCCCCAACCTTATTTTTCAATAACGAAAAGCCAATTCTTTTTGATGAATGGCAGGACGCACCTAAAATCTGGGGTGCGATACGAAAGGACTGTGACGATAATCCTTCATCCGTTGGGGAATACTATCTGACCGGCTCAACCAGCAAGCATGTCGAAACGCATCATACGGGAACCGGACGAATCTCTGAGATAATCATGTATCCAATGACTCTGTGGGAAACCGGAGAGTCAAACGGAAGCATTTCTTTATCAAAGCTGTTTGAAGACATTTCGTATGAAATAGACGGCAAAATTTCGAACATAACATTGCCAGACCTGTTTTATGCCGCTGCGCGCGGCGGCTGGCCCAGATGTCTGGCATTAAACAGCAGGGATGCGAAATTGGAGATTGCCCGCGATTACTATAAACAAATCTATCAAAAAGATATAAGCGCTGTTGACGGGGTAAAGCGAAATCCGGAATGGGCAAGGGCTTTATTGTGGTCTTTTGCCCGGAATATGGCAACAACGGCGAAAAAGAAAAGCATATACGCGGATGTCAAGGCGGAGCATATGGTTACCGACGTAACACTCGGGTCGTATATTGATGTTCTTGAGAGTCTTTTCGTTATTAAAGACATCGATGCATGGACCCCTCAGATTAGATCCAAAACGGCAATAAGGGCAGCAAAAAAGCACATTTTCGTTGACCCTTCGATCGGTTTGGCGGCACTTGGACTCGCACCTGATTATTTCAACAATGATCTGGATCTCTTTGGACATGTGTTTGAAAACATGGTGCTGCGTGATCTCCTGGTATACGCACAGGCGCATAACGCGAGAGTCCTTCATTACACGGATGACAACGGGTTGGAAGCCGATGCTGTCTATCAACTGGAAGATGGAAGATATGCGTTGATCAAGATCAAAACAGGAAGCAATGCCATCCCAAAAGCCGAAGAGTCTCTCATCACTTTTAAAGAAGTCATTCGGGAACACAACAGAAAAGCACTGGAAAACAAAGAACATCCGGGAGTGATCTACAGGGAACCGTCATTCTTGATCATCATTTGCGGAAACGCTTCGATGGCGTACACAACAAAGAACGGCGTCAAAGTGATTCCTATCGGTTGCCTGAAGGATTAGTTTGCGGAAGATTACTTGCCAGAAACTGCCGGTCAATTATTATATGGAGTTGAAACAGATAGGAGAATTAATATGAGTTCAACAATAGTCTTGACTGACTTAACTATAAAACAAGACAAAGAAAAGTTTCGTGAAGAACTCAGCCGTGTGCCCGAAAAGCCCGGCGTATATATAATGCACGACGAAACGGACAAAATATTGTACGTCGGAAAGGCTATTGTCCTCAAAAACCGCCTGAAATCCTATTTTGCGGACATCCCGCACAGCGCCCGCATAACGTCAATGATCTCGCAGATCAGCCGCTTTGAGTACATCGTGTGCGGCAGCGAGATGGAGGCGCTGCTGCTCGAGAACAATCTTATTAAAAAACATAAACCCAAATATAACGTGCTTTTAAAGGACGATAAAGGCTATCCGTATATTAAGGTAACGCTCGGAGAACGGTTTCCGCGCGTTGTCCTCGCAAGACGTGTCGAGAAGGACGGGGCTAAATATTTCGGGCCCTATTTCAGCGCGTTTACCGTAAAGCAGCTGCTCGAGACGATCGAAAGCATTGTCCCGTTACGCACGTGCCGCAAAAAAATCGGACCTCGTGATGAAAGCCTGAACGACAGGCCCTGCCTTAACTATCATATGGGGCGCTGCAAGGGCGTCTGCGCCGGAAAGATCTCCGACGAAGAGTATGGGAAAATGGTAAGGCTCGCGCTCGATTTTCTGGCAGGGAATACCCGCGACGTCGAAAAGAGGCTCGAGGAGGAAATGCTCGCTGCGGCGGCAAGGGAGGAGTTTGAGGCTGCGGCGGAGTACCGCGACAGGCTCAAGGCGCTTTCGCAGCTCAAGGTGCGGCAGTCAACGTCGCTGATAGGCGATGAAGACTTCGACACGGTCGCAGTGGCCAAGAACAGCGTTGACGCCTGTGCGGAGGTGTTTTTCGTGCGGGGCGGGAAGCTTCTGGGGCGCGAGTTTTTTATTTTCGACGGGGCGGCGGATGCTTCCGACGGCGAACTGCTCGAAGCGTTCATAAAAGGGTTTTATAACGAAAACCAGTACGTGCCGCAGAAGATATATATTGACGTCCCGCTCGATGAGGAGGATTCTTCGCTCCTGGAACAGGCTCTCGAAACGTTTCGCGGCGGAAAAGTACATATTATTGTCCCGCAGAAGGGCGAAAAACGCCGGCTTTGCGACCTTGCGAAGCAAAACGCTTCCACCGCGCTCGAAAACCGTGAAAAAGCCGCGCTTTCGGGCAAGCCTTCCGAGCGTGAGACCCGTGCGCTTTCGCATATTCAGGAGATATTCAACCTCCCGGAGCTCCCCGGCCGCATCGAAGCGTACGATATTTCGAACCAGGGCGACAGCGAGATCGACGCGTCAATGGTGGTGTTCACCGGCGGAAAACCGTCGCGCTCCGAATACAGGCTGTTTAAGATGAAGCGGATCACGACGCGAAGCGATACGGATTCGATGACCGAGACGCTCGAACGGCGCGTAAAGCGGCTGCTCGAGGGCAGTCAGGGGTTCGAAAAAGCGCCGGATCTGATACTGGCCGACGGCGGTATCGGGCAGGTCAACGCGATCCTCGCGGTGCTTGCGGACAACGGTCTGGCGATCCCCGTGCTCGGCATGGTGAAGGATGACCGGCACCGCTCCCGGGCGCTGTGCGGGCCGAAGGATTATGCCGCGGACATGGAAAAATACGGTTCAGAGGCGCAGCTCACCAGGGACAATTCCGTTGAATTTGACCTTCGATCCGATCCTGATATCTGGCGCTTCATCACAACCGTACAGGACGAGGCACACCGCGTTGCCGTGGGGTATAACCGGAAATTGACCGAAAAACGCTATAAAAGATCCGCCCTCGACGACATTCCCGGCGTGGGCGAGAAGCGGAAGATCGCATTATATAAAGAATTCGGAAGCATTACCGCCATCCGGGAGGCAACGGTCGACGAGCTTACGCGCGTGCCCGGGATCGGCATGGCCCGTGCCAAGGATATTTACAAGGCAATACACTCAGATCCTGTCAATAATTAACGGTCAGCTTTCAAGCACGGCTATTATTTCTTCTTCGGACATAGAAAGGAAAACCTTTTTTGAGGAAGGTATCAGCAGCTTCGGATTTATATATTCACTGGGGTCAGGCTTTTTTTCGTCAAATTCAGAGTAAGGTAAATGAAGACCGACAGTATATTCTTCTCCGGGTTTCACCCGGTTTTTAGGAAATACAATTATTAATTCCTGCCCCCGTTCGCAAGTGCCTTTTATATCATTTAGTACTGTACAGTAATATACATCCCTGTCGCGTGTCACTTTATCGAACGCCTTGATATCTATTCTGATGGTCAAAACATAGTCGGATCCAATAATAATTTCCTCTTCATTGTCGGTCTCAATATACTTCCTCCCATTATAAGGAGGATTGTTCGAAGCGTCATATCCGGCAAGATAGCTATCCATATTCTCGACGCTTTTGGTCAATTCACGAAACAATTCATCTTCAGATTCCGCAGGGGTTTTACCATAATATAGTGACTTTTCGGATATCCCTTCAACCGGAATAAAACCAACGATAAATGTATATTCCTCATGATCAACCACTGGTGTATGTGCGTGCGATAATATCAGAAAATATCGCTGCCCTTCTTCATATTTTATAATTGACGATTCATAGCTATAGCCATTGACCGCGTAAGTTGTGTTGTCGTCGTCAGGCATTACTAATATGTTACCAGACTCTTCGCCAAAGTAACGCTTTTCAATTTCGAATTCAATTTCCCGATATCCTTCAGGATAATCGTGTATCTTTACACACTTTGCCAATACCGCATCATTTGCGCGCTTCATTATTTCCTCGAAAGGATAATATATCATATCGACAATACTATGATGTATTATTTTGTCTGATTTTGCACACCCAAACGAACAAATCAGCAAAAGAAACACAATAAAAAGCAGAAAACGTTTTTTCATTAATTATACCCCACCTAATAATACAGTGTGTTTGACACTTATTCTAAAACATATTATACTTGGAGTCAATACAAAAACGAAGTTAAAAGAACCAACTATTAAAAAGGGGGTCTATATAGTTAGAAGGACTTTTCGGCCGGTGAAAGGAGAGCGGCGGATTGAATGACGCGGAACTGATCAGGCGCATACGGGAGCGAGACGAAACGGCGCTTTCGGAGCTTGAAACCAAATACGGCAGCAGGCTCGGCAAGGTTGCCCGGAACATTCTCAAAAATGATGAGGATGCAGCCGAGTGCCTGAACGACGTATACCTGAAAGCCTGGAACAGCATCCCCGCCGCGGCTCCGGAAAATCTGGAGGCGTATCTCGCCACGCTCACCCGCAACACGGCGCTTAACCGGGTCCGGGACGGCAATGCCCAGAAGCGCATTCCGCAGGAACTGATAATGCCGCTGGACGAGGCAGTTGACAACATCCGTTCCGACGGCCGGGACGAGCCTGCGTCAATTGCCGAATCCCGCTCCGAAGAGGAGCGCATCAAAGCAGTAATCAACGCGTTTTCCGAGGAATTGACCGAAAAAGACCAGAAAGTATTTGTTGCCCGTTACTATTACGACGCGTCGGTGAACAAGATCGCCCGCTGCCTCGGCATGCCCGGCGGAACGGTTAAATCCACACTTCACCGCCTGCGGACTGAGCTGGCAAAGCGCCTTAAAGAAGAAGGGATCGAAGTATGAACGACAGATTTATCAGAAAATATTCCCATGAGCTTCCGGAAAAGGTCGTTAAAAACTGCCCCGAATTTGCAGGCGCTCAGCCGGGAAAAGCAGCATCGTCCGGCGGGGGAGGCAATACTTTCCGCAACATCCTGGTGCCCGTGCTGGTCGCCTTTCTGGCGGTGGCTGGTGTCGCCGCCGGGCTGATCATGGCCAATTACATGAAAAACCGGAACCCTGATGCGCCCAATGAGCCCAGTGAGATCAATATCACCAACGGCACGCCTGAGGCCACAGAACCCGAATTGACCCCCACAGCCGCGCCAACTGAACCGCATACCGCAGTGCCGACAACGACCCCCACGGCAGAGACTACGAAAGAGCCCACATTGCCCCCGACCGCCTTGCCTACCGCCACACCGGAACCCACAGCCACGCATGAGCCCACGGAAACGCCCGAACCACTGTACCCAAACCACAAATTTAAATTATACTATTTCAGAAAATATGACGAAATTGCCGGGATCCTGTGCGAAAAATCCTTCGGAGTATACGATCTGTTAAGAGATGAATATGAAGAGTACCGGGACGATTTCGGGCCTCTTTATGGCAGATTGCTCGAGTTGTTTGCCGACGGAACGCTCAAACCGACGGGCCCGATGCTGAATGGGGAGCTTGCTGCTTTTTCGTGGGGAGAACTTCATACTAACGGCTGGTTTAATCTGCCCTGGATCGATTATACGTTCAAAACGGACGGAGGAACGGACGGGCGATACATAGATGTATGGTTTACATATCCGGAACTGATCGAGGGGTACGATCTTTCACGCAGCAGTATTGCGGAGATCATTTCGCTGCTTGCCCCCGGGATCCCGCTGCCTGTCGGTGATGAAGAAACGAGTTCGAGCGAATATTTATCGATAAAGAACGAAACTCTTATGCTGCAAGGCGAGACAGTTGATGCGATAAAATTTACAAGGAAAGAATTATCCGGGGTGACCAGATTTGACTATATGTTCCTGCTGAACGGCTGTATTTTGGCAGTGACGCCGCAAGACACACTTCCAAACGACGAATTCTTTAAAACATTTTCAACGGGAACGTTCAAAGCAGATCTGTCTGAACTCTCTACTTCGCCCGAAAGAGTGGAGCGCAGTACCGATTCTTCGAAAATAACACGCGAAGAGGCCAAACAGCTCATACGCGACGGTTATAATATTGTCAACAGCATGAAAGGCTATTTTGAATGGTATGAAGTAGGTCACGGCAGCCTGACGGCTTCTCTGGCCAATTCATTTACAAGGCTTTTGCCTGACGAGCAGACTGTCAGGTTTGTTCGCCCGGTTATGGAGGGTTACGACGAAGCCGGAGTCAGGGCGCTGGTGAATGCGACGTTTCTGCCGAAAGTTGCAGAATATCTGAACAGCAACAATGCGTTTTACAGCAAATTCATAACGCTTGAAAACGGTAAGATATATTATTTCTACCCGCAGGGAGCGCAGATCAGTTATTATCGCAATTTTAGATTGTCCGAAGAGGATCTGGACAGCCTCGTGCTTGACGAGCAGGCCGGAACCGGCTGGCTGATCACAAAAGCAATTGATATGTACTCGGGCGATACTAAAGATCGGGATGTTATTATAAAGGTGTCGTTTAAGTGGAACAATGGCTGGAAACTGGCGTCAATGGACGCTGCGGATGCTGCGCTGCGCGAATATGCGACCGGCTTCGAAGCGAAAGAATTCAGCGTTGACAACGCCCGGCGCATCATTGAGACCGTGGTGTGCGACCTGTATATGTGGACCCGCGTTGACACCGAAGGGCTTTTGGAGGAATCAATATTTGAATTTAAAGAATCGGTTTTATCAGAACCGGAGCATGTGTACCGCGGCGCCAGGCAATTTGACCGCATCGCGGGGACAATGGCTGATCCGCAAATTTGGCACGATTACGCAGCCCGCTTTTTGACGGAATCAATGGCAGACCGGATACTGAACGGCGGTAATTACCTGCTGTTCACCGACAAGGCTGTTTATTCATGGACGAATTATGGCGACTACAGGGACCTGTTCGGCAGTTATGTGACAGATAGATTTGTTCTGGAAGTTCTAAGCGCGACTGATACTCGGGCAACGGTGAGGCTGAGTGGCTGGGATATTGCTTCTTATTCTTCCCGGAACCTCAAAACGATTGACGACAGTATGCTGGTGCTGGATTTTGAATTCGAACTGGTTGACGGCGTATGGAAGATCAGCGGCGGCAATTTCATTGACCGCCTCGATGCAGTTTTCACCTATCCGGAAACTGAGCCCTATTCCGCCAATCTGGAACCGTCGCATGTCCCTCCGGCACCGGGCAAGGACTCCTGGAGCGGCTGTTTCGTGCTGTTTAGAAATGCGATCGCGGAAAAAGCATACAACGTCACTACCTATCGTGACGTTCATCTGAAGCCGGGCGAGGCGCTCAAGATCCCCGTATTTTGGAGCTTTATCGAGCCGCTGCCTGAAGGATCTTACGAACTTTCGATCGAATTCGAGGAATCGGACTCCGTGCGGTTTGAAATGCTCAATAAAGACGAGGCGCCCGAATGCGAGGCATGCTTCGTTGCCACTGCGCTGAAGCCGGGCAAGGCAACTGTCCGCCTTTACGGGTCGTACGATCCGGACAAGTTAGGCGACAATGTCAAGGGCTTGTCCTCTTATGGTAAAGACGCGGGCAATCTGCTGATCGACGTCGTGCTGACGGTGTATGTAGATTAGTGGCAAGTTGTAAGTGGCAAGTTGCAAGTTTAACCCAGAGTAAAAGTGTAAAAAACTTCAAAATTTCCGCCCGAAAGTATTGACAACCACTGCGGGTGATGGTATTATACGCATAGTTGTTAGCACTCAACGCCGAAGAGTGCTAACAACTCCGGCTGACTAAGCTGCCGGACAGCCGACTGACGGTTTACCGCATTGACGCGGGAAGCTGATAACGGGGAGGTGAGCGTATGGTACAGGATGAACTCGACGAGAGAAAAAAGCGAATACTGAAAGCAGTCATTGACGAATATATCGAAACGAGGGAACCGGTCGGATCGAGAACGATCTCGAAGCTGCCCGATATGGATTACAGCCCTGCCACAATACGCAACGAAATGGCCGATCTGGAAGAACTCGGCTACCTTTCCCAGCCGCACACTTCCGCGGGCAGAGTTCCGTCGGATAAAGGCTACAGGCTCTACGTAGATAAACTCATAAAACTTGAAGAAAAAATAGGATTTGAACCGACAGTAAAAGAGCTTGACGACGTAAAGACCGGCATACAGCGGGATATCGGAGAGATGAGCGACCAGATCAGAGTCGCATCCGAACTTATATCGAGATTGACCGAATACACGTCGATCGCGGTAACGGGAACGGCCGGAGGCACCAGGCGCATAAAAGCGCTGCAGGTCGTACCGATCGAGCCCGGAAAAGCGCTGGCGGTCATCGTACTTGACGACGATGCGGTCCTCAATGCCGTGATACAGCACGACAGTACGATCGGGCCCGAAACGCTGATGAAAGTTTCTACGCACTGCAACCTGCTGTTCGCGGGGCACAGGATAGAAGAGATCAATATGAGCATGATCGATTCGGTGTCGGAAGCGACGGGCGTATCGCGCACGGGACTGATGCCGGTGATCGACGGGCTGTTCGAGTGCATTAAGAAGGCGGAAAATACCGAAGTGCATACCGAAGGCGCGGTGAAGCTCCTGTCGCATCCCGAATTTTCCGACGTGGGAAAGGCGAAGGGCATACTCGAACTGCTGAACCGCGAAGACCTGATGGTCGATCTGATAAAAGAGTGTTCATCTTCCGACGGTCTGGCGATAAGGATCGGATCGGAGAACAAAATAGAAGGGCTCAACGAATGCTCCGTTGTCACCGCGACGTACAGTGTAAACGGAGTGAATCTGGGCAGCATCGGCGTGCTGGGGCCAACGCGTATGGATTATCCGAGAGTTATTGCCGCCCTCGAATACGTGCGCAAAAGGCTCACGGGCGCAAACAAACTGCCGGAAAACGCAGGTGCTGCGGTCAATGAATTGCCCCCGGGCAATATCGAGGTCCACAACGACGGCGTGCTGAGCAAGGAATAATCGGAGGCAAATGATGACAGACGAAAAGATAGAAGAGGAACTTAAAGAAGAGCAGACGCAGGCAGCGGAGGACGCACAGACAGCCGAAACTTCAGGCGAAAGCGCAGAGAACGGCGAAGTTTGTGAAGCGTGCGAGGGCTGCGAAGGCGGCGAGGGAAAAAAGAAAGGGTCTAAAGAGAAAGATAAAGACTCCAGAAAAGACAAGAAAAAAGCAGCTGCCGAAGCGGCGAGGCTTGAGACCAGGAACGCGGAACTCGAAAAAGCGATAGCCGAAGAAAAGGACAGATACGCGAGATTAGCGGCCGAATACGACAACTACCGTAAACGTACCGCAAGAGAGCTTGACGGCAGATACGCTGACGCGAAGGCGGACACATGGAAGAGCC
>JAGCTF010000213.1 GCA_017963755.1 Clostridia bacterium
CGGCAGACAATCCAAGAGAGGGACTCACGAAAGCGAAGCGGATCGTCGTAAAGATCGGGACGTCGTCGCTCGTACATAAGAACGGAAAAATGAACCTGAGGCGCATAGAAAAGCTTGCCCGCGTGGTTTCCGAGCTGAAAAATCAGGGCCGCGAGGTCATTTTAGTGTCTTCAGGGGCGATCGGCGTGGGTACCGAGGCGCTCAAACTCCCGGAAAAACCTTCGACGGTGTCCGGCAGGCAGGCGGCCGCGGCGGTGGGACAGGTGCATCTGATGCAGGTGTACAGCAGGCTGTTCGCGGAATACGGGTACAACGTGGCGCAGATATTGCTCACCAGAGATACGATGGACATTGCCGAGGCGAGGCAGAACGCGGTCAATACTTTTACGGCGCTTCTGGATATGGGCGTGCTGCCGGTGGTCAACGAAAACGATACGATCGCCGTTGACGAGATCAAATTCGGTGACAACGACACTCTTTCTTCTGTCGTTGCCCGCATCACCGGAGCGGAACTGCTGATAATATTGACCGACATCGACGGCTATTACAAGGACAATCCGAACGAGCGCCCCGATGCGGAGATGTACCATACCGTGACCGATCTGTCCGAGGCTATCGAGGCGGCGGCAGGCGGCGCGGGGAGCAGGCTGGGGACCGGCGGGATGCTTACAAAGGTCCATGCCGCGAGACTCGCGGCGGCGGAGGGCATCTGGGCCGTGATCGCGAACGGGCAGGAGCCGGAAGTACTGTATAGAATTATTGACGGCGAAGACGTAGGCACGGTGTTTGTGGCGAGAAAGGGACGGTAGTATGGCAGATAATAATGATTTTGACAGGATCCAATATTTGAACGAGCTTGGAGAAGCGGCGGTACGGGCTGAGCGCGTGCTGTCGAGGGCAAGTACAGCGGTAAAAAATGAGGCGCTGCTGCTTGCGGCAAAGCTGCTGAAAGAACGCGAATCGGAGATCATCGGGGCCAATGCGACTGACGTTGACGCTGCGGCTGCGCGCGGTATGAGCGTTTCGATGCAGGACCGCCTGAGACTCACGACGAAAAGAATTGACGACATCGCCGAAGGACTCCGGCAGGTCGCCGCACTTCCCGATCCGGTGGGAGACGTGCTTGACGGCGGCACGAGGCCGAACGGTCTTCGGATCGTTAAGACGCGCGTGCCTCTGGGCGTGCTCGGGATCATATATGAAGCCAGGCCGAACGTTACGGCTGATGCTGCGGCGCTTTGCGTAAAGTCCGGAAACGCGTGCATTCTGCGCGGAGGCAAGGAAGCGATAAATTCGAACAAGGCGGTCGCGGCCGTGTTCCGCGAGGCGCTTGGCAAGGCCGGTCTTCCGGAGGATTGCGTGCAGCTTATCACCGACACTTCGCGCGAGACAGCGGCGGAATTTATGAAACTGGACAAGTACGTTGACGTCCTGATCCCGAGGGGCGGCGCGGGGCTGATAAATGCGGTGCTTACGCAGGCAACGGTGCCCGTGATCCAGACCGGTACCGGGAACTGTCACGTTTATGTTGACAAGGCCGCGGACCTCGATATGGCGGAGAAGATCGTTGTCAACGCAAAAACGCAGCGCCCGAGTGTCTGCAATGCGATGGAAACGCTGCTCGTCCATGCGGATGTTGCAAATGAGTTCCTGCCCCGCATCTGCCGCGAGCTTATCGCCCGGAACGTCGAACTGCGCGTGTGCAAAAAGAGTAAAAAGATATTGACCGCCGCCGGTTTCGATGCGGGAACCCTTAAGGATGCCACGGAGGCCGACTGGGCGACCGAATATGACGACCTTATTTTGGCGGTAAAAATCGTGGATTCGCTCGAAGAGGCGATCGAGCACATTTCCACATATACCACTCACCATTCCGAAGCGATCGTTACGCGCGATTACAATGCAGCGTCCGAGTTCCAGCTTTCGATCGACGCCGCGTGCGTGTACGTCAATGCTTCGACCCGCTTTACGGACGGGTTCGAGTTCGGGCTTGGCGCGGAGATCGGCATCAGCAACCAGAAGCTGCATACCCGCGGGCCGATGGGGCTCAAGGAGCTTACGACCGTGAAGTATCTGATCAACGGCGACGGGCAGGTCAGGGGATAATGGCAAGTTGCAAATGGCAAGTGGCAAGTTGCAAGTGGCAAGTGATAAGTGGCAAGTTGCAAGTTGCAAGTTGCAAGTGGGCGAACCGGATGATGACACGAATTTCGGGTATCATGCGAACACTATATTAGTTCGCATTTCGGTCACACGAAATTCTTAGTCATCTATCCGGCTTCGCTGGCAGACAAAAATGAATTTGAAGTCTGGCAAACATTATAAAACAAAATTCTTAGCCATTCACACGGCTTCGCAGGCAAAAAAGAGGAATGCAAAAGCGGTATAAAAATTGAAAATGGCTATTTGCAATTTGCCATTTAAAAAAGGAGCATATTTATGATCAAGATTTTAAAGATGTCTGAAGTTCCGGCTTCGGAAATATTTGCCAGAGGAACGGATAAGCGCGACGTTTCGGCGATCGTGAGCGGGATCATAAACGACGTCCGCGCGCGCGGAGACGAAGCGCTGTACGAATATACTCTAAAATTTGACGGTGCAGATCTCAGTTCCCTCGAAGTAAGCCCGGAGGAGTTTGACGAAGCGATAGACGTTATCAAAGCGCGCGACCCGGAATTCTTAAATATAATTGCCGCCGCAGCGGTCAATATCCGCCGCTTCCACGAGCTGCAGAAGCGCGAGGGGTTCAGGACGGTAAACGCTCAGGGCGCGGTCGTGGGTCAAAGAGTCATTGCCGTCTCCAAAGCCGGTCTTTACGTGCCGGGAGGGACGGCCGCGTACCCGTCAACGGTGCTGATGGACACCATACCGGCGAAGATCGCAGGCTGCAAGGAAGTTGTCATCGTAACGCCCCCGGGGAAAGACGGGAAGATCGATCCGGCGATACTGGCAGCGGCAAAAGAAGCAGGCGCCACACGCATATTCAAAGTCGGCGGGGCGCAGGCGATAGCGGCGCTGGCTTACGGCACCGAAACTGTTCCGAAAGTGGATAAGATCGTGGGCCCGGGCAACGCGTTCGTCGCGGAGGCTAAGAAGCAGGTCTTCGGGCAGGTCTCTATAGATATGATCGCGGGTCCGAGCGAGATATTGATCGTGGCGGACGGGAAGAGCCGCGCCGACTGGGTGGCGGCAGATATGCTCTCGCAGGCAGAACACGACAGGATGGCAAGCGCCGTGCTGGTGACTGATTCCGAAACACTTGCCGCCGAAGTCAGTGCGGAACTTGAAAAGCAGATACCGAAGCTGCTGCGCTCGGAGATCGCGAGAGAATCGATAGATAAAAACGGAAAGATAATTGTCGCCTCCGACCTCGACGAAGCGATCCGGGTCGCGAACACGATCGCCCCCGAACATCTGGAACTATGCGTTGACGACCCGTTCCCGTACCTCGAGAAAGTACGGTGCGCCGGTTCGGTATTTCTGGGAAGGTATTGCCCCGAAGCGCTCGGCGACTACTACGCGGGGCCGAATCACACGCTTCCGACCGGCGGAACGGCAAGGTTCTCCAGTGCGCTTTCGGTAGATGATTTCGTAAAAAAGATACAGTATATTTATTATGACAGGGAGTCAATGCTTCGCTCCGCCGAGAACGTTAACCGTTTTGCGGCGGCCGAAGGGCTCACGGGCCACGGCAGGAGCGTTATGATAAGAACGGAGGGCGAGGGTCAATGAGCCGGTTTTTCAGCAGCGTGTTTTCTGCGCTTACGCCGTACGTCCCCGGAGAGCAGCCCAAGAACGGCGGATTTATCAAACTGAATACGAACGAATCGCCTTTCCCGCCTTCAAAGCGCGCGATCGAGGCAGGTTCGAAGGCACTCGAGAGACTCAATCTTTACTCCGATCCGTCGTGCTCCGCGCTGAAAAAAGCCGCGTCAAAGCTGTACGGCGTTCCGGAAGAGTGCATAATATGTTCTAACGGCTCCGACGAGGTGCTTAGCTGGGCTTTTGCGGCGTTTTGCGAAGAAGGCAGGCCCGGGATATTCCCGGACGTGACGTACGGTTTTTACCCCGTTTTTGCAGCGGAGAACAGGGTGCCGTTTACAGAGGTGCCTCTGCTGCCGGATCTCTCGATGGATATCCGGACGATGGCGGAAACGGACGGCACGCTGTTTATAGCAAATCCTAACGCACCTACCGGGATCGCAATTGACGCGGACGTGATCGAAGCGCTCGTGAAGGAGAGGCCAGAAAGGATCGTTGTCATCGACGAAGCATACGTAGACTTCGGGGCTGAGAGCGTTGTCCCGCTCGTAAAGAAGTATGATAACCTGCTGGTCACGCAGACGTTTTCGAAGTCGCGGTCAATGGCCGGTGCGCGTCTCGGGTTCGGTTTTGCTTCTCCCGCTTTGATAAACGACCTGGAGACGGTCCGCTGCTCGATCAATCCGTACAACGTCGGAAGTGTGGCGCAGGCAATGGGCATCGGAGCTCTCGAGGACAACGATTATATGCTTGACAACTGCCGCGAGATATGCGAAAACAGGGCGTACACGGTGTCCGCGCTTAAGGCGCTCGGGTTCGAACTGACCGATTCTAAAGCGAATTTCGTTTTTGCGCGCCATCCGGACGTCGGAGGCGGGGAGCTTTATCTGAAACTGAGGGAAAAGGGCATTCTGGTGCGGCATTTTTCGAAGCCGGAGCGGATCAGGGACTACAACAGGATAACGATTGGCAGCATTGACCAGATGAAGGCGCTGGTGAAGGCGCTGGCGGAATTGACCTGAGATAGAAAGGTGTCGGGGACGCAGCTGAAGCTGCATCCCGCGACGGAGGATTAAGAATGAGGACTGCGATCATTAAAAGAAAAACTAACGAAACTGACATTGAACTGACGCTGGACCTTGACGGCGGAAAACCGTTTATCGACAGCGGGATCGGGTTTATGAACCATATGCTCACGCTGTTTGCCGCTCACGGGCGGTTCGGGCTGGAAGTGCGGTGCAAGGGCGATACGGACGTTGACGACCACCACAGCGCTGAAGATATCGGTATCGCGCTCGGGCAGGCGTTTTCGGAGGCGCTCGGTGAGAAGCGCGGGATAAAGCGCTACGGCAGCTGCATACTGCCTATGGACGAGGCGCTGATATTGACCGCCGTGGATTTTTCGGGCCGCGCGCATCTGACGTTTGACGCCGCGATGCCTACAGAGAAAGTCGGATCGTTTGACACGGAGCTGGTCAAGGAATTCTGGCTCGGTTTCGTGCGTCAAGCGCAGTGTTCGCTGCATATCCGCGAGATCTACGGGGACAATACTCATCATATCATCGAGGGTATTTTCAAGTCGGCGGCGCGGTCAATACGGGCTGCGGTGGAGACGGATGCGGCGCTCGGCGGGGAGATCCCGTCGACGAAAGGGAAATTATAAGAGATAGATTGCGCTGGTGCGCAGTTAGATTCGACTAACGCCGAGTTAGATTGCGCAGATGCGCAGTTAGATCCGCTGGCGTGATAAAAGGAAGGAGTTCGTTCAATGGTTGCTATTGTTGACTACGGCGTGGGCAATCTGTTTTCGCTAAAGTGTTCGCTCGCATACATCGGTTGCGACGCCGTCATAACCGACTCGCCGGAGGTGCTCCACGAAGCGGACAATATCATATTGCCCGGCGTCGGTGCGTTCGGCGATGCTGCGGCTAAGCTCAGGTCCGGCGGACTCGATAAGGCCGTAATAAGCGAAGCCGAAGCGGGGAAGCCTCTTCTGGGCATATGCCTCGGAATGCAGCTGTTATTTGACGAAAGCCTCGAATTCGGAGTACATAAAGGGCTCGGCCTGATACCCGGCCGCGTTGTCCCGCTCGAAGACATGCCTGGCTGGAACAGGCACCTGAAGATCCCGCATATCGGCTGGAATCCGCTTAAAATCACGCGCAGATCACCGCTGCTGAAATACGTTGACGACGGCGACTGCGTTTATTTTGTCCATTCATACTATGCGGCGGATTGCGAAAAAGATATAATTGCCACGGCGGAATACAGCGGCGAAGTCACTGCGGCGGTCCAGAGGGGCAACGTTTTCGGGACCCAGTTTCATCCGGAGAAGAGCGGCCCCGTCGGGCTCGGTATATTGAAAGCGTTTTGCGAGATCGGAGGTGGCGGACAATGCTGATTTTTCCTGCTATCGATCTTTTCGGCGGCAAGGCGGTTCGCCTGTATAAGGGCGATTATTCGCAGATGACGGTCTACAGCGATGATCCTTCATCGGTGGCAATAGATTTTGTGAAAGCCGGGGCGGCGCAGATGCATCTGGTGGATCTGGAGGGCGCCAGAGACGGCGGCACTCCGAATTTATGCGAGATCATGAAGATCCGCGGAAAGACCGGAGCGTTTATAGAAGTCGGGGGCGGGATCAGGACAATGGACGTGATCGACCGGTACCTTGACGCCGGCATTGACAGGGTGATATTAGGGACCGCGGCGGTGGAGAACGAGGCGCTCCTGAAAAAAGCGGCGGATAAATACGGCGAAAAGATAGCTGTGGGCGTTGACGTCAGAGGCGGATACGTTGCCGTCAAAGGATGGACTGAAAGTACGGCTTTAAAAGCGGCGGATTTTTGCGTAAAACTTGCCGGGATCGGTATCAAAACAGTTATCTGCACGGATATTTCGCGTGACGGGGCAATGTCGGGGCCGAATTCGGGGCTGTACCGTGAACTTTCGCGTGTTTCGGGCGTCGATCTGATCGCTTCGGGCGGTGTTTCGTCGATCGAGGACGTTAAGAGGCTGCGTGACGGCGGACTCTACGGTGCGATAATCGGGAAAGCATACTATACAGGCGCGATCGAGCTTTCAGAGGCTGTGCGCGTGGCCGGGGAGGTGCGTGTATGATCACCAAAAGGATCATTCCCTGCCTTGACGTGAAGAACGGGCGAGTGGTCAAGGGCGTTAATTTTCAGGGGCTCGGTGACGTCGATTCACCCGTACGTCTGGCGGAATTTTATTCGGAAGCAGGCGCGGATGAGCTCGTATTTTACGATATTACCGCGTCTGCGGAAGGTCGAAGGCTGTTTACCGACATATTATGCGAGGCGGCGTCGAAGGTCTTCATTCCGCTTACCGTAGGGGGCGGGATCAATACGCTCGATGATTTCGACCGAGTGCTCAAGTGCGGTGCGGACAAAGTCAGCGTTAATTCCGGTGCGATACGGAATCCGTCGCTGATAGGCGAGGCGGCGGTGCGGTACGGCAGTCAATGCGTCGTACTTTCCGTGGATATTGCCCGCGTCGACGGCAATTTCAAGGTGTTCGCCAAGGGCGGCCGCGAGAATACCGGCCTTGACGCTATCGAATGGATAAAGCGCGGCGTGGAGAGCGGTGCGGGCGAGATTGTTGTCAATTCAATTGACACCGACGGCGTGAAGCGTGGTTTCGATCTCGATCTTTTAGCTCACGTCTGTATGGCGGTAAAAGTGCCTGTGATCGCGTCCGGCGGCGCAGGCTCGATCGCGGATTTCATCACACTTTTCAAGACACTTCCCGGCGTTGACGCAGGCTTAGCAGCGTCGGTGTTCCATTTTGGGGAAATAAAAATAGGCGATCTGAAGGCGGCAATGGCGCGCGAAGGCATCCCCGCGAGGATGTAATTTCCGCACGGCCGGTCAATTAAAGGAGGACGATTGTTATGAGCGATATTCTTATCAACATTGACGAACTTAAATTTGACGAGCGCGGTCTGATACCCGCGATCGTGATCGATTACGCCACCAGGCGTGTGCTTATGCTGGCATATATGAATCGCGAAAGCCTTCAGATATCGATCGAAAAAGGGCTCACGTGCTTCTGGAGTCGCTCGAGACAGCAGCTCTGGCTCAAAGGAGAGACCAGCGGAAATTATCAGCACATCATCAGCATCACCGCCGACTGCGACCGCGACACGCTGCTGATCGCGGTGAAAGCCGACGGACCTGCCTGCCACCTGGGGACAACGTCCTGCTTCGAGTATCCCGTCTGGGAGAGCGACGAGCAGGAAGAATTCTCGATCGACGGCCTTTATAAGATGATCGAGGGGCGCAAGGTCAATAAAAAAGAGGGTTCGTATACCACCTATCTGTTTGAAAAAGGCCTCGATAAGATCCTTAAGAAGGTGGGAGAGGAATGCACCGAGGTCATCATCGCGGGCAAGGCGCAGGACAAGGCCGAGACGGTCTATGAGATCTCCGACCTGGTCTATCACGTGATGGTGCTGATGGTCGAAGCCGGGATCTCGCCCGATGATATCAAGGCGGAGCTTGGCCGCAGGCACGTGATCGATAAGAAGGTCAAGCAGGAAAAGATGACGTGACGGTGTAGATCAGCCTGGCGGAGGGTTAACGGTAATATAACGGAAACCGGAAATTGGTTGACAAAACGAATGCAAAAGTAGTAGCATTTAATTGCCGGCAGGAAGAATAGCAGAAGAGTTGCAGAACACATTGTCGCCGATTATTGTAGTATA
>JAGCTF010000214.1 GCA_017963755.1 Clostridia bacterium
CGGTTACTCTAATCCAACAAAAACAATTACTGCCTCAGCTTCTGACGGAGCCTCTGTCACATGGTCAACGAGTAATTCCAGTGTGGCTACAGTAAGTAATGGAACAATTACTGCAAAATCAACAGGAACAGCAGTAATTACAGCGTCAACGTCTTCAGGGGCTAGTGCCACATGTACAGTTACAGTTTCGAACGGAAGCAGTACTGTATCCTGGAGCACAAGTGATTCAAGTGTTGCTTCAGTCTCAAGCGGTACTGTTAATGCAAGAGGGAAGGGAGCGGCGACAATAACTGCATCGATTTCTAGTTCGATTAAGGCAACGTGTTCAGTAAAAGTTGGTGAAACTAACAAAGCGGTTGCATTAACGAGTTCCTCAATGTATGCGACATTTAAATGGGGTAATTACGGCAGAGGATTATTCTTCTATAATAGTTCAAGCGCAACAACATTTGAGTTTACGTTTATAACAGGAAGTACAGCGCCTAGTTCGGGTTGCCTATATCAAGTGTACAATTCAAATAATAAAAACGGCGGAGTAATCGGATTTGATTCCGGGAAAGTGTTTGTAACTCAATATCATAGTGGCAATACATCAAAGAAAACGAGCTCTTATACACTTTCTGCAAATACAAAATACACGGTAACTGTCACATTTAATAAAGGCGGCTTAACCGGATCTATTGCAGTAAAAGATTCAAATGGTACGGTTCTAAATACTACTTCCTGTTCGTGGAGTACTACTGGTGCAGATGGATCGTCATCGGCTACTATCGGCCCTCTTTCTTCTATATTAAACGGGACTGCCCCCAATGTTTATCTGCAAAAGGTGAATATTAGAGGTACGAACGGTCAGGCTGGATACGGGACAAATCAGACGTGCCAGGTAGATTTCTCAGCGGGTTCTATCGGGGCAACATCCTTTACAAGTGACAAGACAACTATTGCCTTTAAGAACACGAGCGTACAATATTATGTTTTGTTTCAATGATTTTAAAATTAAATCACTGGGACTGTAAAATTCCCAACTAACCATAAAGAAAAAGAGCTTGAAATTGCCCGCAAACGGGACACTCAAGCTCTTTTTGCAATATTAATTGTTTGTTTCGTAAACCACAGAAAAGACAGATTAAGCACTAAAATTTTACTTGACAAGCCAAGTAAAATGAAGTAAAATAAAGTAAACGAACCCGGAGCCGTAGCGGGAGACTTCGGGTTCGTTCGTTGACAGGCGCGGGGGATCGAGTTGTAAAAGAACTGCAGAAGGGAAGGAGGGTGAACGGATGAGAAGGGCTGAGATCGAAGAGAAGCTGGAGGAGCTGCCGAGGGGCGGTATAACTGTTAAGCGCGTTAAGGGCGGGAACGGGAAGTATTATGAGTATCATTTCCTGCAGTGGACGGAGGGCGGAAAGCAAAAGTCACGAAGACTGAGGCCTGAAGAGATTGAGACAGTAAAAGCGCAGCTGGAGGAAAGAAAAAAACTTGAATTGACCTTAGCTGTGGCCGGGGCAAGTCAGGGTTCTCTTGGCGTTCACCCGACAGGAAAGCGGCACGGTTCACAAGCAGGATCTTCGAACGTTTACCCGACAGAATACCCGCGCGGCCGCCGAACGGGAGGATTGACCGAATATGTTGCCGAAAGGGAGGAGAGCTATCCTGCGTGGCATCTGCCTGAGGAGGAAGCGTTCGGCTTCAGAACGGAAATCCGGATCGGGCAGAGGCTAAAAACTTTCGCGGTCCATTCAAAAAAATTGAAAAAAAGGGAAGGATTTGCCCGCTTAAGAGATTATTTATACGGCGATGAATATAACAGGGTCTTCATTCTATACGGCCTCAGGAGGACCGGAAAGACCACTCTGATCGAACAGGTGATAGCCGATATGAGCGACGATGATTTCAAAAGCGCCGCTTACATCCAGGTCACCGCTAAGAACAGCATTGCCGACCTGAACAGTGACATGAAATTGCTGGAAACAAACGGGTATAAATACATTTTTATTGACGAAGTCACGATGCTTCAGGACTTTATCGAAGGGGCGGCGTTGCTGTCGGATATTTATGCCGCGGCGGGGGCGAAAATCGTACTTTCGGGGACGGATTCGCTGGGCTTCTGGATAACGAAAAGCAATGAGCTGTATGACCGCTGCAGACTGCTTCATACCACATTTATACCGTACCGCGAATTCGCCGGAGTGCTGGGTATAAACGGGATCGATAATTACATTCGGTACGGAGGAACGATGAGCCTCGGCGGAACACATTATAATGAATGGGTATTCGCAGATAAAAAAAGCACCGATGAATATATTGACAGCGCCATTGCCCGGAACATACAACACTCTTTGAAAAATTACCGGTACGGAGGGCATTTCAGGCACCTGTATTCACTATACGAAAAAAATGAAATGACCGGGGCAATAAACCGTATAGTCGAGGACATGAACCACCGCTTTACGATCGACGTCCTGGAGCGCGAGTTCAGGTCAAACGACCTGCGGATATCGGCCAATAATCTGCGAAAAGACAGACTCGGACCGACAACGATTCTGGATGATATTGACGTCGATTCCTTCACAAAACGCCTGAGGGAGTTCCTTGAAATAAAGAACAAGGAAGAGCGTACGGTTGGGATAGATGAGATTCATGTGGCGCAGATAAAAGAATATCTCGAAGCACTCGATCTGACTGCGGAGATAGACGTCACTGACAGCGAAGCGGCTGGCCCGGGCAGAAAACGGACGGTTTTTACACAGCCCGGTCTTCGATACTCTCAGGCGAAGTCGTTTATCGAATCGCTCTCGGAAGATCCACTCTTTAAGGCTTTAGGCGCGGAGGAGCGAAAACGCGTCACGGAAAGGGTACTAAGCGAAATAAAAGGCAGAATGGCAGAGGATATCATTCTGCTCGAAACGAAGCTGGCCAGACCGGAATATAACGTATTTAAGCTGCAGTTCCCGGACGGGGAATTCGATATGGTCATTGAAGATCCGCGGAAAACGGAGATAGAGATATACGAAATTAAATACAGCAAGGAGCGAGTCGCAGATCAGGCGAGACACTTAAAAGACGCTAAGAAATGCGAAACGGCTGAATTTCTGTACGGAAAGATAACCGGAAAGACAGTACTCTACAGAGGCGAAAACGCGGAAATCGACGGCATTCTGTACCGGAATATCGAGGATTATCTTCTTGCGCTGTGAAATATGTGATGCGGATGAAGCCGCGAGGGCGCGTATTACGCCGCGATGACTGGTGAGGCCGCGAGGGCGTATAAAGCCAGCGATGGATTAGCTACAGTAATGTAACTCTTTTAATTCTTGAGTGTATATATGCCTATGAAGATTTAATTCACAGCAAAGGAACTCAAAAAACAAAAAGAATTATATGGCCTTTAATTGTTGCCATCGTAATTAGTGTTATGTGTGCGGGCTGTTCTGCGGGCAAAGGGGAAGGTACTTTTACCCATCAGAGTGACGTGGGCAGCAGTGTATTCGGAAAGCGGCATTGAGGTGTCTATAAACGGAGGCTGGAGCGATTATTTACAGTTTGAGATGCAGATCTCGCCGGAGGGTTACGTGCTGAAGAATGAAGCGCAAGGCTCTTTCGGGATGGAACTCAAACAGAGCGTAGGATTTATGTTCGCGACGGGGCGGGCACGTTTTTCGGGCAGCTTGATTACGAAGGATCCGGGAAAACCGTTAGAGATCGTTTTCCCCGACGGCAATGTGGAGAGTAGCCGGGGCTAAGCGGACGGTGAAAAAGCAGGGGGTTTTTAATCGTATGAGCAAGCTTAAGTGGATATGCGTTACGGGGATCAGCACAGCGCTGTTTGTGGTGTTGACGATGTGCCTGCAGGTGCCGGTGTTTGAAAATTACTATCTTTGCCTGGGCTACGTGATTATGGCGGTCTGCCTTTATTCGTTCGGCGTGTTCAGCGGCACGTTCGTTGGCGTTGCCGGCGTCATCCTATACTGTTTGTTGACCAGCGGACTGCGAGGCATGCCGGGATGGGCAATCGGAAATCTTGTCATCGGGATCATTGTCGGGCTGACGTTCAAATTGACGAAAAAATTGAAGAAAAACTGGCTCCGGGCGGTCGTCAATTTCATCGCTATTGCGTTGTCAACGGCGCTTGGCATCCTTATTCTCAAATCTCTCACCGAGTGCATTCTGTACGGACAACCGATGCTCGTTCGAATGGGCAAAAACGTTTTCGCTTTCGTTGCCGACGTCTTTATGCTTGAGTTCAGCCTGCCGATCTGTATGTCGATGGACAAGATAATAAGGAAGAGTTTAAATATCGCGAGCTGATTTGACACCAATGAAGTAATCGGCAGATTTCTTATGAAAGTCACTCAAAAGCGCTGTCAATGAATGTTTTTAAGTGACTCATCGAACGATAATTATGTTTTAGTTTAAGAGGCGGCTTCGCCGCAGATCGCCGCAGATAGCCGTTTATTGCCGCAGATCAGATTGCCGCAGATTACTGTTTCCTGCTCCGGACGAATATGCTATAATATCAGCGGGGTGGATCAGGATCGGCGGGTGATCGCGGGCTTGAGCCAAATCTTTAGTCAGGATCAGAAAGCGAAACACATAAAGGACGTGAAAAAATGAAACTGATTGACCGTTTTACCATGAAAAGAACCAAACTCGCAGCAGTAGCGGTGATTGCGATAGTCCTTGCCGCGGCGATGATGATGACGGGGTGCGTTGTTGTGTTGCCCGGAAAAGGCAACAATACTAAGCCGTCGAAGACCGCAGCCGCTGCGAACAATAACGGCAGCAACGGTGACGGGCAGAGTGCGACGCCCGAGGGAGTCATTAAGGACAATCTCTTGACCGTTCAGCAGTATTCGACGCCGAAGAACGTGCGCGTTCTTAGAGAAATCTATCTGAAGGACGCCGAGGGTAATCTGTACGTTGCGGCGGAGACGCTGGTGGCGAACGATAACGTTTTCTATCCCGACGGCGCGATCGAATTTTTCCTCAACGACG
>JAGCTF010000215.1 GCA_017963755.1 Clostridia bacterium
AAAATACCGGAGGTATGTTATGAATTACAAAGGACCTGTTGTTGTCATCGTTATGGACGGTGTGGGGCTTTCTGACAGAGTAGAGGGTAACGCCGAGAAAGCTGCTTATAAGCCTGTGCTTGACCGGCTCTACTCGGAATATCAGTGGACGAAGATCAAGGCACACGGCACTGCGGTGGGTCTTCCTTCTGACGACGATATGGGTAATTCCGAGGTCGGTCACAATGCAATCGGCGCCGGTCAGGTGTACAGCCAGGGCGCGAAGCTTGTAAACGAGTCTATCGAATCAGGCGATATGTTTAAGGCTTCCGGCTGGCGCGAGATCGCTGACAACGTTTTAAATAATAAATCTACGCTTCATTTTATTGGCCTTTTCTCAGACGGTAACGTTCATTCGCATATCAACCATCTTAAGGCGATGATCGCCGAGGCTAAAAAGGAAGGCGTATCGAGGGTCAGAGTGCATATACTGCTCGACGGCAGGGACGTAGGCGAGACTTCGGCACTCGAATACGTGGATCCGTTTGAAGAATTCCTTGACGGCCTGCGTGACGATAATTTCGACGTAAAGATCGCGAGCGGCGGCGGCCGTATGAACATTACGATGGACAGGTATAAAGCTGACTGGTCAATGGTTGAGCGAGGCTGGAAAACTCACGTGCTCGGTGAAGGTCGTACTTTCTCATGTGCGCACGAAGCGATCGAAACGTACCGCATAGAGACCGGGGCAATAGATCAGGATCTGCCTGCTTTCGTTATTGCCGACGAAAACGGTCCTGTTGGCAAGATCGTTGACGGCGACAGCGTCGTATTCTTTAATTTCCGCGGCGACCGCGCTATTGAGATCAGCGAAGCGTTCACAAACGAAAAGCTCGATACGTTTGACCGCGGTTATATGCCTAAAGTCTGCTACGCCGGAATGCTGCAGTACGACGGAGACCTTAAGATCCCGCCCAGATTCCTTGTCGAACCTCCCAAGATCTCAAATACGATGGGTGAATATCTCGCAAATCACGGCATCGCTCAGCTTGCCGTCGCCGAAACTCAGAAGTTCGGACACGTTACGTATTTCTGGAACGGTAACCGCAGCGGAAAGTTCAACGATGAACTTGAGACTTACGTCGAGGTCAAATCCGACGTCGTACCGTTCGAACAGCGCCCCTGGATGAAAGCCGCGGAAGTAACGGATGCGCTTATCAAAGAGCTCCGTACAGGACGTTACGGATTCGTGAGGGTCAATTTCGCAAACGGCGATATGGTCGGCCATACGGGTAGCTTCCAGGCAGCTAAAATAGCGATGGAAACCGTCGATCTCTGCCTGGGAAGGATACTTCCTGTCATCGACGAACTTGGCGGAATGGCCATCATTATAGCCGATCACGGTAACTGCGACGAAATGTATGAGATCAAGAAAGGGAAGGTCGTTCTCAATCCCGATGGAAAGCCCAAAGCAAAGACATCTCATACGCTTAATCCCGTCCCGTGCATTTTCTATGACAAGACTCCGAACAGATACAATTACGTGATAAAAGACGGCAGCTTCGGACTTTCCAACGTTGCCGCCAGCGCACTGTTCCTGATGGGACTCAAAGCTCCTGAAGGCTGGGACGAAAGCATCGTTTGCAGTAAATAACATTCATTACCTCCGTGCGAAATGATCATTGCGCGGAGGTCTTTTTATGATTTCCGGTGATCATTATGAAATATGATTTTGATTCTTTAATAAACAGGCGCGGTACGGATTGCTATAAATGGAACGTAGGGGAGAACGAACTGCCTATGTGGATCGCGGATATGGATTTCAAAACCGCTCCGTGCATCATTGATGAGCTTCAGAAACGTATTTCTCACGGCATATACGGCTACGCCGAAGTCCCTGACGAATGGTTCGAAGCGTATATTTCGTGGTGGAAGACGAGGCATGCTCTCGCTATCAACCGTGAATCGCTTATGTTTACCACAGGAGTCGTCGCTGCAATATCTTCTACTGTCAGAAAACTGGGAACTCCTAATGAAAACGTAGTTATACAGACACCTGTCTACAACATTTTCTATAACTCGATCCTGAATAACGGCCTTCGGGTACTCGAATCTCCGCTGAAATACGAAAACGGCAATTATTCTATGGATCTGGATGATCTGGAGCGCAAGTTCTCAGATCCGCAGACGTCGCTTTTTATTCTATGCAACCCTCAGAATCCTGCCGGAATAATCTGGGACGCATCGACACTAAAAAGGATCGGTGAACTGGCGCTTAAATACAACGTCACAGTCATTTCCGATGAGATCCATTGCGACATTACAAAACCCGGAACTGAATACATTCCTTTCGCTTCAGTATCTGATATCTGCGCTAAAGTCAGTGTAAATTGTATTGCCCCTACGAAATCATTCAATCTAGCCGGAATACAGACTGCCGCAATTTTCGTCCCGGACAAATTTCTCCGCCACAAGGTATGGAGAGCTATAAATACGGACGAAGTGGCAGAACCAAACGCTTTGGCTTGTCCGGCGGCAATTTCCGCATACAATTCAGGCGCTGAGTGGCTCGATGAAATGCGTGCTTACGTCTTTGAGAACAAGCGTATCGTCAAAGATTTTATTTCCTCAGAAATTCCATCTCTGAACGTGATCGCAGGCGACGCAACATACCTCATCTGGATCGATATTTCCGCATACGGAATGGATTCGACCGTATTCACATCTGCATTACGAAAAGAAACCGGTCTTTTCGTTTCAGACGGTAAAGTTTACGGGGGAAACGGAAAGTCTTTTTTCAGGATGAACGTCGCATGTCCTCGCACGTTAGTATACGATGCGCTTTCAAGATTAAAGAAATTCATAGATAATATCTGATGACAGGGAGGCGGCATTAACCGCCTCCGTCATTTTAGAACGTTGTCAATTTCATCAACTTGCTTTCAGCATCGTATCGCTGTTTTTAGACCGCTCGTCATTCTGCTGATAATCGTCAATTATAGAAAGATCGATAATTGCGAGAACATCCCTTAATTTCATTGCCTCTGACCTCGTAAAGGTCATTCCTTTAGTTGCCCTCGTCATATCTGGGTTCCAGTCTCTGACGTCAAGTTTGAATTTTCCGCCGCCCCATTGAGTCACGGTAAGCAGCCGTTTCCAGCCTGTTTTTGTATTTTCCCTGATCGTGGCGAGCCTTGCGCGCACAACGTGATCCATCGGCTGATATCCTCCGCCGCTATCGTTAGAATTATTACTGCTGCGGGTAGACGTAGTAGAACGTACTGTTTTAGGTGCTGTGCTCTGATCATCTTTAGGCGGTACAGGCTCGTTTTCCGGCTCTGGCGGCAGCGATTTAATTACTTCCGCTTCACCTTTAGTATCTTCTGCCCGAGTTATAGTTTCACCATTCTGCATAGAAGCAGTATCGGTATTTGTTTGTTCGTTATCCGTTACGTTAGTCCCGGAAACATTGTTGTTATCAATTTCGTTTTCCATTTTTTTACTCCGTTCTTTATTTGATTTTTGCCATGACAAGTACTTTCGGCTTTGAGATAATATATGATTCGGGAATAAAGTTCAAATATTACACCGGAAAAGTGCAAAGTACATTTTTATA
>JAGCTF010000028.1 GCA_017963755.1 Clostridia bacterium
CACGCACATCAACGTTTATGATCTTTCAGATCCTTATCTGATTTCAAACAAAACGCTTGGCCTTATCTTTTCTGCAATTGAAATTGCCCGCAAGGGATATCCGGCGACGGGAGTAAAGCGGGATTTTCGCTGAGGGAGACGGTGTGCAATGATGAATCAAAAGAAATCCACCGAAACAATCACAATTCGGCTAACCGAAATTGAAAAGAACGCTATTGTCAGCCGGGCAAGAAACAGTCGAAAAAGTATAACAAGATTCGTAATAGAATCGGCGGTCACCGGAGAAAACAAACCTACGAAAGAAGTCCGCGCAATTCTAATAAGAATCAGCGAACTGACCGATATGGTTCGGCAGTTGGATAAATCAATCTGCGAGCGTGAACTTAGAACGCCAGCTCTGGACGATATCGCAGATCAGCAGAAGGAAATCCACTCTATGCTGCAGAGATATGTTGCAAACGGAGGTTTCTGAAATGAATTCGCACGAATATTCAAAAGCACTTAAGGGATACTCAATGGCATTGACTGTAAAAGAAACTGCAGAGATTCTGCGCGTCAGCACAAAACTTGTCTACCGGTTTATTCACGATGGAACTATTCCGGCTGTTTTGATCGGGCGCGAGAACAGAATCCCCAAGCCCGAACTGATCGCCTATATGAGAGGCATTTCTATCGATGTTCGAACCCCAAATATGTCTTGAGTGAAAATTTTCGTTATTCTCTCTGGACTTGCGATTTTTTTGCAGTATATTGGTGTTGCCGTGCGAAGAAAACGGACGGCGGAAAGGAACATAGATCATGGAAAAACAGAAATCGGTATCATCCAGCGTACATGCAAAAAACGGCAGGCTGTACGCTGTGATCTGGTACAGGGACGAGGTTACAGGAAAGCAGAAACCTGTGTGGCGCGCTCTAAGACTGGACGAAAACTCAAGACCTGCCATCGTAAACAGACGTTTGCGCGAGGTAACAAACGACTTTGAAGAAGAACTGAACTCTGTTACTGACGAGGAAGAGACGACCGAAGATTTTCCCCTGTATGATTATCTTGCGGAATGGCTTGTGCGGATCAAGAACAGCCTCCAGCTGACCACTTTTCGAGGATACACCGTGCTTGTCAACGGGAAAATCAAGCAGTATTTCACAGAGCGTCCGACGCTGACAGTTAAGACGATAAAAGCAAAGGATATTGAAAAGTTTTATGCGTATCTTTATTCCTCCGGTATGACAGGCAGTACAGTATTACACTACCATGCGCTGCTTCATAAAGCGTTCACCTATGCCTTCAAGGATGAGCTCATCGAAGCCAATCCATTCGATCGTGTTGAAAGGCCGAAAAAGAATCCTTTTCACGGAGAAAGCTACAGCGAGGAAGAACTGCGCGCTCTGCTGAATATCACTAAAAACGATCCTATCTACCCTGCGATTGTGCTGGCAGGCTGCCTCGGGCTCCGCCGCAGCGAAGCGCTCGGAGCAAGGTGGTCCCGTGTGAATTTCGAGGAGAACACTATCCTTATAGACACAAAGATAATCGAACTGAAAGAAAAGGGCAAAAACGAAGTCTGCGCAGTGGAAGAGATGAAAAACAAGTCCAGCCGTCGGACGCTAACGCTTCCCAGACCGGTGCTCGATATGCTCATAGAGCAGAAAGGGCGCATAGAAGTATACCGGAACATGTTCAAAGGCGCTTATAACCGGGAATATGAAGATTACATCTGCGTCGATCAGCTTGGTAACATGTTCACCCCATCTTATGTAACGAACCACTTTGCCTGTATTCTTCGGAATCACGGTATGAAGCGCATCAGATTTCACGATCTGCGCCATACGTTTGCAAGTTTGCTGCTCAATAACAACAAACCGCTCATTGAGGTATCCAACTTCCTCGGGCACAGTGACATCGGTACGACCGCGAATATCTACGCTCACCTCGACAAGGCATCCAAGCAGGGCTGCGCAGATACAATTTCAGAAATCATAGACCGGAAGGAGAACAATGAAGGCGCCTGAGAAATCAGGCGCCTTCACGTACATAATGATGAAAAGGAAGAAGGACGAATTCAAAGGCCTGACTGTACTGACCGGTGCGCAGTTCAGGCAATACGTACATATATCGACTCGAAAACTGAAGTATCTGATGGATAACGACATTGTCCCTCACAACAACACAGGCCAGGCGACTCACAAATACGAGATAAAGAAAACAGACGCTGATGCGTTTTTGCATAAAATAAAAACCGATCCGGAATTTATGGCAGAGAGCAAAGGAATATTTACTTCGAGGTACAATCACCCGAGAAGGACTATAGTCATAGATGACGCATTCAAAGAATACGCGATCGGCTACTTTGAAGAACTCTGGGCGGAGCAACCGGTTGCTATGACGGCTCAAATCGCCGCGGAGCTCATCGGATCGAACAGACAGTACATACGGCGGTTATATGAAGACAAGGAAATACCGGCAATAATTATCAAGCGCTCAATTACGTTTTCCAAGAGTGATTTCATCGCCTTTATCTGCAGGAAAGACCGTCTGATACATCCTCCGACGATGAAACTGAGGGGACTTATTGAAGAGATAAAAGAGACGTACATATGAC
>JAGCTF010000216.1 GCA_017963755.1 Clostridia bacterium
ATCATGCGCGGTAGGGATACTCGAGCATGAAGGAAAGCTGCGCGACACTGATACAGTTTACAGCCATATTCCGGACCTGTTCCCCGCAGGCTACGATAAAAAGTGGGAAACAGTAACGCTCGCTGACGTAATGCACCACAAAACGGGCTACGGACCCGAAGCGAATATTGACATCGATGCGATGGATTTCTGGGCAGACGGACACGAAGATTTCATTGGCCACATACTGAGCCTGCCCATTATATACGAGCCCGGGAAAGGACCGTTCGTATACTGCGACACGAATTACTATCTTATCGGGATCGTCGTTGAGCGCGTGACCGGTATGACGCTCTATGAGTTTCTGCAGCTGAGAATGTTTAATAAACTTAAATGGCGCGGCCACGCCTGGGGCACCTGCCCGCAGAACCACACTCTGGGCGGCACAGGCCTGTTCGCATGTATACGTGACCTCTGTTCGTACGGATTAATGCTCTCATGCGGCGGAGTTTATGACGGTCAGCAGATACTTACTCCGGAATGGATTGAAAAAGCCAGAGGCGAGATCGGCAGCTACGGTTACGGGTTCACGAACTCCCCCGACGGACGCTGGTTTTTCACTGGCGGCGCGTACGGCCAGGCAGTTTACATTTTCCCCGAAACGAAGAGGAGTTTTTCCGTACTCGGCCACGATATGCCTATAGGAATGATAAACACGCAGATAGTACCGCTTTACCTTGATTGAACGTTTTTCGGCGGTATCAATTCGCTGACTACGGCCGCGGACAATATCAGTGCGGCTCCTATCCAGCCGTACCACCCGAGGCGTTCGCGCAGGAAAATCACGGAGCACAATACCGATACGACAGGCTCGATGTAGCCGAGGATCGCCACCGATTGTACCGGCAGTTTCCCCATCCCGCTGAAATAAAGCACGTACGCCACGCCTGTTTGAAGCACGCCAAGAATCAGCACGATAAGGCCTGACTTCAGATCTTTCGGCAGCGGAATACCTCTGTTTTTGATAAGCACGTACGGCAGTATCGTAAGCGCCGAAACGGCGAGCTGCACGAGCGCTCTGTCAAACGCGGAAATATCTTTCAGTTTGCGGTTGCAAAATACGATCCCGGCAAAGCAGCACGCGCCTAAAAGTCCGAAGGCAACTCCGGCCGGTCCGGTTATTCCTCCCCCGATGATGCCGGAGACAAGCACGATGCCGATCACTGCGGCAATAATACACGGTATTTTTCTCCAGTCGAGTTTCTCTTTAAGAATGAGCGGCGTCAATGCGATGACCATTATCGGGGCCATGTAGTTGCACAGGCTCGCGATCGCTACCGTGGTGTTTACGTACGCGGCAAACAGAAAGATCCAGTTAAGTCCCAGGGCAATGCCGGAGCATAACAGCCATACTATATTTTTGCCTATTGCTTTTAGCTCCGGCCTCTGTCGCAGTGCCAGGCGGTAAAATAATATAAACAGCGCCCCGATGGATCCGCGGTACAGCGCCACAGCTTCGCTCGGCAGGTCTACAAAGCGCAGGAACATCCCGACCGTTCCGTAAAGTATAACAGCCAGGATGTATTTCAATCGTTCTTTCAGCATTTTATTTTACCGGCGCTGCAGTTATATAATTGCAAATTGTAAATGACAAATGGCAGATTGCAAATTGCAAATGGCAGTTTGCAAATTATTTATGATTATAAACTATCTCCGCATTCACAAGGCTGTCGTTTCCGTTGGCAACGCTTATTTTAGCCCAGTCTTCCTCGCTCCCGGCATAGAACACTTTAAGAGTGCCTACGTTGCTAAAAGCGCTCGCTTCAATTTTGCTCAGCGACGCCGGAAGATAGATAGTTCCGAGCAAAGTGCATCCCGAAAAAGCGAACGATCCGATCGTTCCGAGTCCTTCGGTAAGCGTGACAGTTTCAAGCGCAGTATCACCTTCAAAAACACTGTTTTTTATCGAATAAGGGCGGTTGGAATTACCGGTAAAAGCAAACGTCTTAAGCGCAGAACAATTCTGGAAAGCATATCTTTCAACTTCCGCGTTGCCCGAAACCGTAACTTCTTCGAGAGCAGTGCATTCTGTAAAAGCATAGCCGGAGATATATTCAAGCGTTGACGGCAGCGAAACTTTCTTGAGCGCTTTGCAGCTGCTGAAAGCGCCTGACCCGAGGCCTGTAAGACCTTCGCTGAAAGTTACCGTCTCCAGGTTTGCGCTTGACGAAACAGCATCCTCTCCAATTGAAACGACAGTCCACGGAATAAATAAGCTCTTCATCGTATCGTTGCTGATCGCATCCTCGTCTATGTGCGTAACGGGATGACCGTTAAAATGAGAAGGTATTATGAGTTCGGTGCCTGTAAACGAGCCGATTTTCCTTACCTCGCACGTATCACCGTAATCCTTGATCTCGAGCCCTTCGCTGCCCGCGACGGGTTCTCTTTCCGCGGTGGGAGTTTCATCATCCGGAGCAGCAGGAGTCGCGCCGGAAGAAGGAGTATTGTCAGTCCCGCTGTTTGCTGAAGCAGCAGGTGCTTTGGTGGAATTATTATTTCCGGACTGATCTTTGCTGCCTCCGGAGCAGGCGGCAAAAGAAACGGCGAGAACAAAAGCGAGTAAAACGATCACAACTTTTTTCATATTAAAGCTCCTTTTATATTTGCCGGCAATACATTAAAGCGCGGCTTTTCAAATAGTTTTGCGGTTTAATTTGCACATTTTTCGGGCAAAGAAACCGCTTTTGTATAATAACGCATATCCCGGACGGTGTCAATGCCGTCAGCAGAGGGCTCTTTTAAAAATTCTTTCAACGTCTTCCGCTCCGAGCGGCTTGATACGCGAAAGCTTAACGGTTCCGTTCATCGTCGCATCAAGCGAAAGCGCACGTATTTCTTCATCAGACGGATGCACTCCCAGTTCGTCCAGCGACGTGGGCATGCCGATCGACGCAAAATAATCGACAGTACGGCGGATACCCTCCTCCGAAACGGACAATTCATTGTCCCCCGTCACTCCCCAAACTTTCTCCGCAAACCTGCAAAAGCGAGGCAGACAATCACGGTAGACCTCGATTGCCCACGCTTTCCATACCGCGGTCAACGACGCTCCGTGGGTCGTTCCGTATTTTGCCGATAGTGCGTGCCCGAGCTTATGAACCGAAAAATCTTTGTCGCGCCCGCAGCCGGTAAGCCCGTTATGCGAAAGGCTCGAAGCCCAGAACAGCTCTCCCATCGCATCCTGATCAGCAGGATCATTCAGCGCCGCTATGCCGCTTTTTATTACAGTCCTTAGCAGCCCCTCCGCGATCTCATCTGTAAGTTCCGCATGGCTTTCCGGAATAAAATAGCGCTCCATAGTATGCATCATAATATCCGCTGCTCCTGCGGCGAGCTGATATTTCGGAACGGTAGCGCCGAGAGCCGGGTCCATGATCGCGAAACGGCAGCGGTTATGATCGGTACTCAGACCGGCTTTTTTACGTATTTCCTCGTTCGTAAGCACCGCCGAGTCACTCATCTCGCTCCCCGCGGCAGGCGCGGTCAATACTGCCCCGACCGGCAGTGACCTCGTAAGTGTGGTCTTCTTAGACCATATATCCCAAAGCCTCGTGCCCGGATTCGCGGCTCCGTGGGCAATCGCTTTTGCGGTGTCTATGGCGCTTCCTCCGCCTATGCCGATAATTATATCCGCCCCGAATCCGATCGCTTTTTCCACGCCTTCCTCCGCATGTGCGAGCGTGGGATTAGGCTGCGCTCCGCCGAAAAGGAGGAATGCCATCCCTGCGCGCTGCATTGACGCCACGATCCTGTCCAGCAGGCCGCTCCTTACGACACTGCCCTTCCCGTACACCAGAAGCGCCCTGCTTCCGTATTTCGCGGCGATCTCGCCCGTTTTATCTTCGGCACCATTGCCGAAAATCACCTCTGTAGGTGCGTAATATCTGAAATCATTCATACCGGTTCTCCTGATTTTTTAATTTGTGTCTTCATAAATTTTACTTTTTTTCAGCAGCACGAACGCCATTCCGTACGGTCCGATCCCGGACAATGACAGCATTCGCCGGCGCAGCGTTCCGGTACAGTTAACAAATTCGGCGCTGTCCCATTCCTCTCCCAGCCGGACAACAGGTTCGATGATCGGATCGAGGGAGAAATTCCATATGCCGAGCGCCAATGAATCATTGTCCCTCTTCGTAAGCAGGTACGTGTCGGGGTTCCCGGTCAGTACTGCGTCGAGCGGTCCGCGGCGAATGTGAGAAAGCTCGCGGATGAGCGTGCTCTGCATGACGTAATTGCGGAAAAGCATTGACGTCTCGCACACGCGCCTGGCCTCGAACGGGAATATAAGGAAACGTTCGCCTTTAGCGTTTTCATAACGGTAGGCGAAGACCGAACCGGCACGGCCGCGGAATTCTACGACGGGCTCCGCACCAGGTTTCATATTGAGTGTGGCGAAATCGGAACCGTCGTTATCAAACATTCCGGAACGGAACGAAAAGCCCTGTACGGCGTCAGGGAAATATACTGAACGCACTGCCACCGCGGGACCGACGGATTCGAGTCCGACGTCGAAGCCTCGCTCCGTAAGTATGCGCGCCGCGGGCATATCGAGCACGGCGCCGCACTCAAGCATTTCAGGCGGAGCATGTCTGGCGTTTTCGCCGAAAATGACTGTAACATCCGGCTCGGAATACTGCATCGGGATCGCATTGTCACAGAGCAGCTTCATCGCAGGAGGAACGAAATCATTGCCCACGTAAAGATCTCCGCCGCCTGTTTCGGGAAGGCAGGCATCCTTCAACCGGTGCATACAGTCGTACACTCTCACGCCGCACGGCATAAGACCGTCAAAAATGCCCGAAATTTGCCCGTAGAGCGGCATATTGTGTACGTGGTGGTCGATATACCCCCGCTCGTAAAAAGGCGCGCATTCGTAGTCTAGCATGTATTTTAAGATGCCTTCCGACCGACCGTCCGCCCTGAGGGCAGTATCCAGCGCTTCGAGGTACGCGGCAGGCACGTTATGGCGCGGTCTTGGGAACACGTCGCCTTCGGCAAATATTTCTATATCCTCATCTTCGCACCATGAGACCTGCATGCGCTCGAGCTCGATCACGTTGGCAATACGGCAGCCGAATGCCTTGTTAGCCGCCCAGTACGCCGCGCCGATCAGCCGCAGGAACGGCCTTGTCCCGCCCGCAAACGCCTTAGCCAGTTCTATCGAATCTACGCCGTCGATATCCCACGTGTCCAGTACCGCGCAGTGCCCCAGCCTGATCGAAGGATCGACTGAATCCACAGCTTTCCTGAGCTTTTTCGCAAGCCCCGTGAGCGAAGCGCGGTTAACTTCCATCCATGCGTCGCGGTACTTACTCGGCCCGCCGTAAAGAGCCTTGCGTTCCAGTTCGGATGCGCTTATTTCCTCTCCTATGATCTCGGACACCCGCTTCAGATGCAGCGGACAATAGCATCCTGTTAATCCGGAGCGGTACCCGAGGCGGTAGTCGTCGTCAAGCATTATAAGGTCAGGCCCGGTCCGTGCGAGCTCGGCGATCCACTCGGCAAATTCGTCCTTGAATGCTTCGTCCAGCGGACAATACGAGTCGGTATTCACTATGCCTCCGCCGTTGACGATGTTCTGATACTCCGGATGCGCGTCTGAACTTCCGCCGTGGCCGAGGCTGTTTACCCAGATCCCAACCTCGTAGCCCCGGCTTCGCATCAGCGGCACCAGTTCTTTGAACCTCTCCAGTGCCCATGCCTTACTCTTCGCGGAATCGGCACTTCGCGGTCCTATAAGAAAGACCCGGTCCGGTTTTGCGCGGGCAAGCTCTTCGAGGTACTGCGCCTTTCTTACTCCTCTGAAATCGGTGGTGATAGGAATGGAAACCCGGTACATCTAAGCGTTCCCCTCTCTACGTAAAATGCTATTAAAAGTATAACAGAACAGCGGCGTAAAGGCAATTATGACTTGTCTTCGCGTACTCTCGCCGCGGCAACGTTAAACAAGAGTTCTCCGTCGCCGGAGAGCGAATAAACGCGCCCGTCGCTCAGCGACAATTCAAATACGAGCGTGCGTCTTTTCAGTTCGTCTATTTTCCGTCCGTTTGAGAAAACAGGCGTCCAGTCGACAGAATCGCCGGAGAACGGCACACAGTCATTGTGCCCGAACCCCGGTACCGGAGCGACGTACGGAAGCACTCCGCCGGAACTCTCATAGACGGCCAGCGTCGCGCGCTTTGCCGTGATATTGACGCTCAATTCACCGCCATGCCACGCGACCTCGCGCGTTGAAACTATCCCGCCTTCGCTGCCCGCCTCCAGTGCTATAAAACCGTCCCGGCGCAAATGCCATACACATATGCAGCCGTCGCCGAATTCGCTAAAAGCGGGGCCGTGCTCGCGCTCGCTCGCAGAGCCGTATATCAGGATCGACCCGTCATCCGCTATGCGGAAACTTGACGGCCAGACAAGAGGGCGTACCGCACCCGTTGCATTACGCGTCTCTTCATTCAGCCCGGAAAGAAAAGGGGTACGCAAAGAGCGGAGCCAGTATCGTCCGTCGTCCGAATATGCTAAAAACGCCTCGATAGTGCCCTTCCAGAACTTACTGTGATTGCCCGCCTCAAAATTCCGGTAGATCAGCGGAAGGCCGATAAACATATCCCCGTACCTGAACGCAGGCATGCCGTACAGCTCGTCCAGCGGCTGATCCAGCGCGTCTGAGCGAAGGCAGGGCTGATAATCCGTATAATTTCTCCAGTCGCGCGTTTCCCGCACGCCTACCATACGCACGCCCCAGTCAGGCCGCATCGTAATTGTAAAACAGTCTTTTTTCGTGTTGTAAAACACTCCGGTGATCGGTTCGCTGCCGTTATTCCACGTGACGCCTTCGAGGCGCTTCCAGTGGATCAGGTCACGTGAAACGAACAGACTGCCGCGGACAAGCATATGCAGTTTTCCGTACTCGCATAAGAGCAGTTTATAGCGTTCTTCAGGTGCATTCAGTATATCCTCGACGATCGCGGCGACCTCGGCGTCAAAGATCTGCATGACCTCGGTCTCCGGTTCGAAACGTATGCCGTCAACGCTGAGCGCAGAATATAGCCTGTCAGTTCCATCTTTCTGGCGCCCCTGGTACAGCATCCTGAAACGCCCGTCATCCAGACGGAAAATAAAACCTGTTGACCAGCTCGTATCACTGTGTCCGTCCCGGTACGTCGCTATCAATTCAGGCCTGCCTGTCACGCGCGTCAATCCTTCGCGCCTGAACGATCCCGAATCGTCGAAAAACAGAACTTTCATAGTATTTACCTCATTTGAATTTGTAATACTCCCTGTCCGTGACCGCCTCGCACCATTCAGTCGAAGTCTCTGTGCCGGGTATTTCCAGGGCAAGATGCGAGAACCAGCTGTCAGAAGCGGCGCCGTGCCAATGTTTGACGTTCGCAGGGATATTGACGACGGAGCCCGGCGTCAATTCAACAGGTTCTTTGCCCCATTCCTGATAAATGCCTATACCCCCGACGCAGGTGCATCGTCGTTATATATTTCTTTTGCCAGATTGAATACCGCCCAGGCCTTCGGCCAGCCCGCGTAAAACGCCACGTGTGTGATAGCCGCCGCCATCTCCTTTTGTGTGACGCCGTGCGCCTTTGCGTTTGAAATATGATATTTAAGGCTGCTGTCGGTTATACCCTGCGCCATCAGCGCGACGACGGTGATCAGGCTTCTCGTCTTCAGGTCGATATCGCCGTTGTTCCAGTTTTCTCCGAACAATACGTCATCATTATAGTGTGCAAATTCCGGCGCAAATTCACCGAGTGCTTTCCTGCCCGCAGTCTGTATGATCTTTTCTTTCATAATAATTCTCCTATTTTCTTATATATTTCTCATCCGCCTGCTCGCCGGACGCTGAAACAAATCTTTCAACTTTCATATGCAGGTCGTATTTTTCCCTAAGTTCCATTATTCTCGGCATGAGTTCTGAGCTGTGATGGACGTTGAGTGCCTCCTGATCGCGCCACGAATCTATCAGCAGGACGGTCTCAGGATCGTCCTTCGGGAAAAAGTACTCGTACCTGAGATTTCCTTCTTCCGCCCGGATGGCAGCGACGATCCCGCTCCTTGTCATTTCCTCGGCGAACTGTGCCGCGGCCCCGTTTTTACCGGTATAGTAAATATTGACAATTATACTCATATTTACACTCCCATCTATCAATTATTATCATTTATTCAATTATTCAATTAATTTTTCTATTACTTCTCCTATATCTCCGTCGATGCAGATAGAGCGGGCCGCGATCTCCTCGAGCGTTATCGCTTCACCGTAATTTACGCACGCATACGTCGCATTCTCATTGTTCATCGTCATTCTCCAAAACGGATATTTGATTATACCGGGGGTGTTGTAACCGACGCCGAGTTCTAATAACAGCAGCTTTTTACCTGCGTGTTCGCGCAGGTAGTTTTCATACCGCTCTGAAGCTTCCACCCAGCCGTAATCTTCTATGAACGAATCGTCCGACCTTAAGTTCAGCGTTAAAGGTCTGCCGCAGTTCGGGCACTTCGGAAAAAGCTCCGGCGGCACCCTGCCGTCTTTTTGACCGGCGATCATTTTCCGGATCAAGTCTTCGTTGTCAAAAGTTTCGTTGCAGCACGGACCGGTGCATTGAAACAGGCCGTAATCGCCCTGCGTGTAAAACAGGCGCGCTTTGTCAAATCCGGCTTTCTGGAAGCAGTGGTCAACGTTCGTGGTGATCACGAAATAGTCCTTTTCCTTCACAAGTTTGAGCAGGTCGCTGTACACCGGTTTCGGCGCGTCCATATAGCGGTTTACGAAAATATATCTCGACCAGTACGCCCAGAATTCCTCTTTGGTTTTATACGGATAAAATCCGCCGGAATACATGTCGTTAAAGCCGTACTTTTCGCGAAAATCAGAGAAATATTTTTCAAATCTCTCCCCTCTATAGACGAAGCCTGCCGAAGTTGACAGCCCCGCACCTGCGCCTATAACGACCGCATCACATTCCGCGAGCGCCTTTTTCAGCTTATCGATATTGTCTGAGTAACTCCCTGTAGATTGCGTGATCATCAGCTTTGAAGACATTAAATATCACCTCGAGTTTGCTTCCTGTTTTTTCTTTATAATCTTTAACCGTACTAACCGCGATCTGTGCCGCTTCTTTTTGAGGAAAGCCGAACACACCGGTGGATATACAGCAAAATGCTATGCTTCCGACGTCGTTTTCATCCGCAAGTTTAAGGCAGGACCGGTAGCAAGAAGCGAGCAGTTCTTTATGTGTTTCGTTCAATCTCCCGCTCACTATAGGTCCGACGGTGTGGATAACGAACCTGCACGGCAGATTGAACGCAGGAGTGATCTTCGCCTGCCCCGTGGGTTCTTCGAAACCCTGCTTACGCATCAGCTCCGCACAATAATTGCGAAGCTGCACGCCCGCGTACGTATGGATACAGTTGTCAATGCAGCCGTGGCAAGGCTGGTAGCATCCGGTCATTCCGGAATTCGCGGCGTTGACGATCGCCCCGCACTTCAAAGTCGTAATATCGCCCTGCCACAAATAGATTCCGGGCTCTTCAGGCGTCAATTCCGCATAGTCCGTTATGCCTTTTTCCCGCGTCGCTTCTTTCAGATAATCGTCCTGAATCTTTATAAACTTTTCGCTGACTGCTCCCGGAAGGCGCAGATTAAACAGAGAGCGCAGCAGTCTCTTCTGAAGGTATTCCTCCTCCGGCACCGCGGTCCCTTTGTATTCCTCACGCTCACCGATAAGCGCATTTATCAGTATTTTTCTTCTTTCTCCCTGATCCATATATTTCCCCCGTCAGATAAAGCTGAGCTGCCCGTCGATCCACGATTCCTGTATGACGTCGTGCACGACGTCGCCCGGCTGCCAGTTTCCGATCAGAAACGGAGATGCGGGATCATGAAGCCGGCTGTGCGCCATGACCTTTGCTGGCTCCGCATTGGCGTAACAGTATCTGCACAGATGCTTGCAAGTATTGTACGCGCCTATGTCACACGCAAGGTAGCAGGCACATTCAGCACGCGCGCCCTTCTTTTTAGGGGCGTTCAGGCGTCTCCCTATCGCGTTTTCGTAATCGCTTATCTTCATACATCCGCCGCAAGCAGCGCCGAAAACCGCGAGGTCATTGCCCTCCGCACATGGTTTCAGCGTCATTCCGTGCGCAGACGCGATCTCCACGAACGCTTTGCCGATCGACAGCCGCTCCTCCGCCGTAACTTCTCTTGCCTCCGGAAAGTTCCGCTTAACTTTCGGATACAGGTCAATAAAGCTGATCACCGCTGTTTTCGTATAGCCGTCAAGCGTTCCGGCCATCGCTTCAAACGCGCGCAGATGGTACTCGAGCGTATATTTCTCACTTATGAATATCGGGTCGTACCGCCACCCCACAGCGTTCACGCCGGCAACGTCAGAAAGGTGCTTGAAGTCTTCGAGTACCCGGTGTTTGTCTTTATCGTTCGGCTCGATATCGCGACCGTACGGCGTGACCGTCACGAACCAGTACTGGCCGTAATCTTTAAGCAGGTGCAGATACTTGAACATCGGCTCCGGGTTCTTGGTACAGAATCCGATGCAGTCAACGACGGACGGGTCAAGGCGGTAGCGGCTGACTTGTTCCGGATAGTACGGATTCCGGACGCACACGAAGCCTTCTTTCAGACGGTTGGCAAACCATTCCGAATAGAACGCCGGTATGTCAGTTCTCTGTCCTGTGTTGATTATCACGTCTCTGAATCTGCCTTTCGATTTGTTAATTTAAATAACTCACGTTACGTCGTTAAATTATCGGTCTTTCATTCCGGCCGGCTTATGCTCTGCGATCTCGCGGTACAGTGCCTCAAGACTCTCAAGCTTCCAGTCGGGAGTAGCGCCGTTGCCCATCGTCATCATAAACCTGCCGTCCGGCAGCCAGAACGTGTCGATCAGATGATCCGCCTCGACCGCAACCTCTTCCGGCGTGCCGTAAGGTATGATCTTCTGAACGTCGAAACCCGACAAAATGCAGATGCGGCCGCCGTACTTTTGCGCTATTGACTGCTCGTCCATCGTATACTTCTGGATCGGATGGATCACGTCCAGCCCGATCTCAATGAAATCCTCAAGAAAAGCCTCGATATTTCCGCACGTATGCAGCCAGAAGTGCATTCCGAGCTCGTGCGCTTTATCGATCATCTGCTTGTAGTACGGTTTAAAGAATTCGCGAAACAGTTCGATCGAGAAAAACGGGCCTGCCTGTGTGCCAATGTCGTCGGACGTGAATATGGCGTCAGCATCATACTCGGCCTTCGCACGCTCCATTGTCCGCAAATAAAAGTCGGTCAATGCCTGATACAGCCTGTGTACCTCGTCCGGGTAGTCGTAGAAGTCGGTCAACGCATTCTGCATTCCCCGAAGCGACCAGTGGCGTTCGAACAGGCAGAAAAACCACGTTGCGGTAATATATTTTCTATTGTCGAGTTCGACTTTGGGCAAAAGTGACGGCGAATCCGCCGATGGAAAGCGGGCATACATTTCTTCCACAAATGCCTCATCTTCCCAGTCTTTAATATACTCGCTGCTGTCAAGCGCGCCGCTAAGCTGAAGAGCGCTTCCCGCCGGCAGCCAGCAGTATTCCGGGTCTTCCGGAGTCCCCTGGAAGACTCCGGGCATCTGCACGTAAAGTACGTCCATATCGTACGGTTTTGTGTTCTTCCATTCGATGATCTCCTGCGTCCTGTCTCCGAAAGCGTGCGGATACACCCAGAAATTGCACAAATTAGGTATCCGCTCGTTTGTGCGCCTGCCTTCGATAACGTTCTTCATTTCCTGCTTTGAAAGGTCTTTCATATTTTCACCTGTAAGATTGATTTAGAAAAGCAAACAGCTATATCTGCCGCACTGTATGTCACTCGTTAATTATACTCATTTTTAACGAAAAATGCGACAAGTTTTTCTGCATCTGCACGCCACCCGCACCGCCGCGTGATCACCGCCAACCTTTACAAAACAGCTTTCGGAGATTATAATTGTGGACAATAAATCTTCGACCGCACATAAGGAGAAATTGATATGAGCAAATACTATGAAACCCTTCCGCATTTTTCGGCAATCATGGCCAAACAGGAACCGGCTATGCGAATGAATTGCCGCACCGTTGCCGAATACAACGTCTGGAAAAAGAATGCGAGAAACAAACTGAGTACGCTGCTCGGACTCCACCGCATGACCTGGTGCGAGCCTGACCCGAAGCTTATCTCAAGCGAGAAAATGGAAGGCTATACGCGCGAAAAGTGGACGATCCGCACCGAGCCGGACGTAATAATGACGTTCTACAAACTCGTACCTGACGGGATCGGCGAAGGAGAAAAACGCCCGGCAGTTATCGCCACGCACGGGCACGGCAGCTGCGGCAAAGAAGCGGTCGCCGGCAACGGCTTCTTCCCTGAGCTTGCTAATTCGATCAAGACGAACAATTACGCGTACGGCGTCGCCGCGGTGAAAAAAGGAGCGATCGTCTTCTGTCCCGACGCACGCGGATTCGGCGAAAGGCGCGAAATCGATATGCAAAGAGACGACCCAGGCGCAAGGCTCACGAGCTCGTGCTACTACCTCAACTTTATGGCATTGCCCCTCGGCAGGTGCGTTGCCGGCATGTGGGTCTGGGACCTTATGAGATTGACGGACTATATCGAAGCGCTGCCCGACGTTGACCCGGAAAAGATCGGATGCATCGGGCTTTCAGGCGGCGGACTTCAGGTACTCTATTTTACAGCGCTCGAAGACCGAATCAAATACGCGGCGTGCAGCGGCTATTTTTACGGCTTTAAGCAGGCCCTGCTCGAGCTCTACAACTGTTCCTGCAACTATATCCCACACATGTGGGAGAATTTCGACGTCGGAGACATCGGTTCGCTCATAGCGCCGCGCCCGTTCGTGATAGAAACCGGAGACGCAGATCCGCTGAACGGCTCCGGAGGTCTTAACAACGTTATCCCTTACGTGGAGCAGGTTCGCTCTGCTTACAGGCTGTTTGGCAAGGAAGAGCTGCTCTGCCACGATATCTTCTCCGGCCCGCATATGTGGCACGGAACGGAGTCAATGAAAGGGATCGACCGTTACCTTTTTGACCGTTAATTTTCATTTTGATTAGATTGATAAATTGATGAGGAGAAAAATGATAATATGTTTTTAATATTTGTCCCGCCGGTGATCACGATCGTGCTTGCCGTACTTAGAATCATCGAAAAGAGCAAAGACGAACACCGAAAATATCCAAACGACTCGCGCTTTTTCCCGTTTATCATATTTCAGGCGATTGCAAACGCAATAGCGCTGGTGGTTACAGTACTGTTGATGTGGATCTTTACCATCGAATGGCATTACCGCATACTTATGATCCTGCTCGCGATACTGATCGAAGTTTTCTCCATATTCTTCATGCTCCAGATCTTTAACAAGAAAAGAGTCATCATATTGTCCGTATGCGGCGCCCTG
>JAGCTF010000217.1 GCA_017963755.1 Clostridia bacterium
CGTTAATACTTATATGCACTTCCGTAATACTCGCCGCTCTTGCATTGACCGCCTGCTCCAGGTTTAAAAAGCCCGCGGGCCCCGGCGGTGAAGAAAACACGTACCCGCTCACCGAAGCGGAGACAACGATATTGTCCGTCGCGGCAGGTAATTTTGACCTCGACAGCCTCTCGCTTGAAGAACTCAACGAGCTTTACGACAAGTTCCTTGAAAGCGGAGAGACTTACTCAATCAATATGGGCGCTGAGTACGATCTGCTGTACAAAGACGTCGAGATAAACGGTTTCGATCCTGATGCCGAAGCGGATTTCACTTATTCGCAGGATGCGCAGACCGCCGTGTTCTCGGACGAAAAATGGATCGAAAAAGAATACGAAGCGCTTGATATCACCGAAAATATGAGCCCTGAGGAAAAAGCTCAGTATGAAGCGGCAATAGCGGAACTTGAGAACTTTGACGCGGACGCATTTCAGAGAGAGATCGACGAGATGCTGAAAGGAATGGATGAATTCTCCGACTACGATCCATCCGAACATCAGCATGGCCCGGACGAGCCGGGGATCGTAAAAGAATGGCCGGACAATGACATAACACGCGGCCTGCCAAAGCCCGACTTCAAAAATCCTATGATCGTCTCGGACACCTCGAGCGTAACGCTGGTGTCAACGTCTTCCGACGTTGCCGCAGTTAAAGCGTACGCCGCGAAGCTCAAGGCCGCCGGTTTCACGATTGACGTAAATGAGCAGGACAACGAGTTCGCGGGTGTCGCGATCTATTCGTTTACCGCCTATAACGCAGACGGACGCAGTGTATCGCTTTCGTTCGCAGCCGGAAACGCCTCTTTAAGCATAACTAAAGGCTGATCTTAAGCTCACAATACAGCCCTAAATGATCAGACACCTCGACGCCGTCCACAAGCGGCATAAAAGTTGAATAGAGCAGCGCCTCATAATCTCCTTCCGCATAAAAATCAATAGTTCCTGGTTACTCGTTACTCGTTCCTGGCTGCCAGTTACTCGCTGCCAGTTCCCGGCTGGCAGTCTATGTTTTGTTTGACATCCTTTCCGGAACATTTTAAAATATACAAAAACCCCGGTGCAGGAGGATAAAATGATAAGCGATCACAGATACACAAAGATCACGGGAGGTTACTGGAAAGACAAAATCGACCTTAACCGCAACGTGACGATTAACGCAGTATATGACAGATTTGCGGAAACAGGAAGAATTGACGCATTCCGGTGCGACTGGAAAGAAGGTTTGCCGAACCGGCCGCATTACTTCTGGGATTCGGACGTTGCCAAATGGATGGAAAGCGTCGCGTACATACTTGACGCCGGCAGCGCCCCGGAACTCGAGGAAAAAGTAGAAGCGATCATTGACAACATCGAAAAAAATCAGGGCGAAGACGGATACTTCAACATATATTTCACCGTCGTTGACCCGCAAAACCGCTTCAAGAACAGAGACTGGCACGAGCTTTACTGCGCCGGGCACCTTATGGAAGCCGCTTGTGCGTACTATAAAGCCACCGGCCGCGACCGCTTCCTGAAAATAATGGAAAAATATGCGGACTATATCGCAAATGTGTTTATGGTCGAGCACAGCGCCGCGTTCGTCACGCCTGGCCACGAGGAGATCGAGCTCGCGCTTTATAAAATGTACAAAACCACGGGCGAAGAGCGCTTTTTCACGCTTATGAAATTCTTCCTTGAAATGCGCGGGCAGCCGGACAATACCGAGGTTCCGATACTTGGAAACATCCGCTACGCCCAGTCCCACGCTCCGATACGCGAACAGCACGAAGCGTTCGGACATTCGGTCCGGGCAATGTATCTCTACTCCGCTATGGCGGATCTCGCCGGTGAGACCGGTGACGAAAAGCTGCTCGAAGCCTGCCGGGATCTGTTCCGCGACGTCACTTCGCGCAAAATGTATATTACCGGCGGCATCGGCTCCACGTGCATAGGAGAAGCGTTCACGATCCCCTACGACCTTCCGAACGCCCAGGCGTACACAGAAACGTGCGCTTCGATCGGCCTCGCCTTTTTCGCGAGCCGTATGTTCAAAGCAGATCCGGTGAAGCGGTCGATATACGCCGATATCGTTGAACTCGAGATGTACAACGGCGTGCTTTCCGGCCTGTCGCTCGACGGTGACAAGTTCTTCTACGAAAATCCGCTCGAGATCCGCATGCGCGACCGCAGCCGCATCACCGCGACAGGCGACCGCGAGCGCTGGCCGATCACGCAGAGAGTAAAAGTTTTCGGCTGCTCATGCTGCCCTCCGAACCTGACGCGCTTCATCCCTTCAATAGGCGATTATTTCTACGCATACGACGAAGAAGCAAAAGCCGTATACGTTAATCAGTTCGGCCAGAGCGAATTCCGCTGCGGCGGCGCGGCGGTCACGCAGGAGACAGGCTACCCGCTGGACGGAAGCGTAAAGATCAGCTCAAACGTGCCTGTATACGTACGCATACCGGGCTGGACGCGAGGCAGATTCACCGCAGACGCCGCATGCGTTGTTGACAACGGCTACGCGCGGTTCGAGGCGGGAGAGTTCACGGTAAAATTCGAGATCGAGCCCGTACTCGTGGCGGCAAATGCGAACGTTGTCAACGATATCGGCAAGGCAGTGCTGATGCGCGGCCCGATCGTGTACTGCGCGGAAGGCGTTGACAACGGCGGCGACGTTCATACTCTCGTTTTCGACCGTACATTGCTGAGCGAAGCTGTGACCGAACTTCAGGAACAGTTCCCCGCGCCTGTGATAACGGTCCCGGGCCTCCGTCTGAAGGCTTCGGACGAACTTTACGCGCCGCTCGGCGAGCAGTACGAACGCGTCGAGATCAGGCTGATTCCGTATTCATGCTTCGCCAACCGCGGCGAGACCGACCTGCTCGTTTACCTTAACGTAAGATAAACAGCGCGCTTTTTGAAGATCAAAAAAGTCAGGTGTGATCCCGAAAATCGCGCCCGACTTTTTTATTGCTGTTGATACTTTGTGCGGCTTGCAGTTCGACTCAGCCGTTGTTCGTCAAAATACTCTTGTTAAGATCGTTGTCAGCGGGCCTGGGGTCCCCGGCAATGACCGGATGCAGCAGGTAGTCAAACAGATCCTCTCCGATGCGCTTGCGCGCTTTTTCGACGTATTCCGGCTCTTTATCCGTATCCATTGCCATAAACGCATAATAGTCGGGCTTCGGCTTACCGCCGTGATGGATAAGGCCGAGATTCAGACCGAACTCATCGGGATTGTCAACGCTGCTGTGGTGCGTGAACATATCCACCGTTTTCATGTTTCTCGCCTTCATATATGCGAGAACGACGCCCGCTTCTCCGTCCAATTCGGAGTTCCGCGCCAGCGGTCCGGTCATCGAGTTGAATCCCTGTTCGCTGAAAACGATGCGCCTCGGATTCCCTTTATAGAGGAACTGAGGCTGCGCCAGGAACGCTTCGACCACTTCCATGTTCCTGAACGAAACGTGCGGCGTGCTAAATGTGAATTCGGCCTGGCGATCGTGCCAGAAATCGGGCCAGAAGAGATTCTCAGGGTACGGGTGGTATGCCACGCACCAGTCGAAATCGCCTTCCGCAGCGGTTCTGGCGGCGAGCTCTTCAAGACTGCTTTTCGCAGTATAGAAGCGGAGCCTGTTCTGGTTGAAAGTGTTCCAGTTATTTGTGAGCGAGATGTATACTCTGAAATGGCTGCAGTACTTCCTGCCTATCTGCCACGCGAGACGCATTGCCTCCGAATACTCAGCCATATATTTCGAAAGCGTGATATCACCGGCATTGCCCCAGATACCCGCCATGTCAACTTCGTTGCCGATGATCGCGCCTGCCGCTCTGCCGTATTTACCGTCCGGACGGGTGTAGCGGGTGACAAGGAATTCGACGAATGCCGCGTAAAACGCTATTCCGTCCTCGGTCTTCATGTTGAACGCACTTATCAAAGCGTTGGGGTCTCCGGCGTCGTAATCAGGATGGATGCAGGCGTCGAGCAGTGCGCGTTCGCCCCTCGAGCCGAAGCTTCTTGCGGAGTTCAGCAGGATGAACGTGGAATGATCGTATGCCTGCATATATCTGTCGAGGCGAAGTACGGCAGGCTTCCTGAAGTAATACGTTCTGCCTTCCCGTTCGAATTCGATAACTCCTTCCGGATCGTCGCGCTCGAGCGTCATCAGCCCCGGGAGGCTAACGTCCGGCCTGCCCTGCTCTACGTTGAACAACGTCTTCTGCTGTTCGGGCGAGGCGTTCATCGATTTGATGGAGCGGTGCGAAGGATAAGGAGAATTATTGACCGCGGCCCCGGGATCGATCTCGGACACGTAGCATTGTCCGCCTGCCCGCTCGCGCCCCGCGTAGACCGTATACTTCGAGTAAAGCGCGTCGTGCTTTCCGCCGTTCGAAAAGCGCGGGAGGACAATAGTTCCGTTTTCCGCTTTTGTTTCGGTGAACGAAAACGTGTTCCCGCCGCTGCCCGCCGGGGATGCTTCACGTACGGCAACAGCGCCGTCAATATCGGTATAGATCTTTATGCTGTCTTTATCCGCCGTTATTTTTATGACGTTCATATTCTGTCACCTCACGCGCCTGTATTCGAGCAGCAGCGAACCGCGCTGCTCTTTTATAACGAGCTCCAGTCCGTCTTTCAATAATTCCGCGCCTGTGCGCCTGAATGAGGCGCCGGTGTCCGCGTCCGTGAATTCATATTCGGCATCGGCCAGAAAGCCCTTAGGACGCGCGCAGAGGGTCTCAAATGGCGATCTGGCTCGTCTGAACGCGAGTATGATGCCGCTCTGGTCCTCGGGGTCGTGGTACTGCTGCGCGTTCCAGGAAGTATTTTCCCTTGAATTCCCGATAAGCGCATAGAAATCTTCTCCGAAATACCGTCTGATCCTCACGTACTCGCCGAAATATTTCCTTGCCCATTCGAAATCGACCTCGGCATTTTCAAAATTCCACTCCGGGTCAACGTGCTCCCACGTTCTTACCGCTATTCCGCCGGTATATGCGCTCCTGAAGCGGTACGTATCGCCGAGCAGCGGTCCGTAGCCTATCCCAGACCAGGGCATCCACCACGCCGCGGCCGTGTTCTGCATCTGATCGGCTTCGGGGAGGCAATCCCATTTGCACTGATAGTCCGATCTCCAAAGCGGCACGGAGCGCGACAGCAGCTCGATATCGATCCTCTGTCCGCCGCCTGCGCAGTCGTCGATCATAAGGTGCGGGAAACGTTCCAGCAAAGCGTCCCAGTATTTGTACAGGTTCGTTATGTATTTGATCTCCGTTATACCGCTGCGGTTCTCTTCGTCCTCGTGAAGCCAGAATTCGAGCGGAGAAATATTGTAGTCCTGACGGTACCAGTCGAGTTCGAGCTCTTCGATCACGTCGCCGATCTTCCTGGTAAGCTCCTCGAGGACCTTGTCATCGTTAAGTGCGATGATAACGCTGTCGTCTTTGTTTTCATCGGTGCGGGTAAGGTATTTCGTCCAGGGAGCGATGCTGAGTTTGAAGCGCTCAGGCTCGAACCAAACGAGGAACTTTTTGCCGTGATCTTTCAGGAAGCGGATGAGGTTCTTGTAGCGGTCCGGGTGGTAGAATTCGTTGATATTCCAGGTACCTACTTTCGGCCAGTCGTTCGACTGATCCGCGGTAGTCATTGACCGCAGAGGCTCGTACCAGCCCGCGTCGATCCAGCAGGTGTCGAGAGGAAGCTCTTCTTTTACGATCCCTTCCCAGCGCTTTACCATCTCAGCCGACGGAACGCCGCCCCAGAACAGGCCCGAGAAAGGAGGAGTTTCCGGCTTGCCGGGCTTGCCGACGGGAGAAACGACGTCTTTAATGTAGCGCCTCCAGGCGTTGTGCGCATTGTCCTGACCGTCCGAATATTCGAGCACCGTTGCCGACGCGGTACGGAAGCTTTCTCCCGGCTTCATGTAGAAGTTCGCGTGTTCGATCCCGAACCAGATGCGGCAATAATCGGCGCCCCTGTAAAAATGCGCCTTCCATTGACCAGTCCAGCCTACGGCAACGAGCACGCCGTTTCCGTTCTGCGTGACATCAAAAAACGGGAACGATTCGAGTGCGCTTCTTCCGAAAGCACAATGCGCTTCAGTCTCCTGCCCTTCCCAGAGCCTCACGTCCCACGTGAACAGATCGTCCTGCTTCACGTTCGCGCCCATCGTTCTCACGACTCTGAACGTCTCCGGTTCCCACGTATCCTGGCGGTTTTTACGCGTCACGGGAGGATCCGGTTTGAACGGGACAACGATATCGCAGTCGTACAATTCGGAGATCTGGCCGCTCGGTGCGTCAGAAAGATTAGACCAGTAGTTTACCCAGTGCGTTACGCCGTACTTTTCATAGTATTCCGCTTTGCAATCGATGCGCAGCCCGTCGGCAAGAATCACGCTGTATCCGTCAGGCGTCGTCAATATCTGCTTATCCAGTTCTTCGAACGGTACGCCGTTGTACTTAAACGAAAAAGATGGCTTGATCATTTTTTAGTCCCTTTTCTGTCAATACGTTTTCGTTATGCTGCAAATTACTAATATTTAACATATGCTGTTATCCGCACAGCATTATTCCGCGAGCCCGAGCGCGCTCACACAGTTCTGGTATGCGGCTCTGACTTCCTCGTCGGTGAGAGGCTGGCGGTAAATGCGCGCTTTAACGATCGTGAATTCGGTAAATCTGCCGAGAGATTCGGACGGAAGCGAAGCGTTATACGCAATACCCAGCACTCCGTTGACCGTGGAAGCCATCTTGAAGTCGCCTGTGCCGATGTCGCCCGCGCTAAGCAGTTCGCCGTTGTAGAAGAGTTTGATCTGGCGGTTTTCGGGATCGTAGACGCCGGATACGTGGACAAGTTTCCTTTCTTCGATCTGAGCGCCTTCATTTGCGTCGTACGGCTGCGCGTAAGCAAAGCCGGAACCGCAGTACGTACCGTCCTGAGTCGTTGACCCTACGTTAAAGTTGAGCTGGCCCTGGGAGCCGCGGATCGCCATATTCAGGCCGCCGCCATTGCCGTTGCAGATAAGCACGCCGCCGCTGGAAGAAGGAGTATCTTCGATCTGTATAAACAATTCGTACGTTATGCCTTCTTCGATGAATCCGCGGAAATCGCTCGAATATTCTGTGAGGTCGATCTTGATATAGTCGTCATCGTCTTCGCCGTGGAAGCCGGTCACTTTCACGTCTTTACCGTTAAAGTTCACCGTGTATTCTCCGACAGATCCGTCGATAGCCCATAATTCGGTGTTCTCACGCGCGTCGTACACGTCATCCTTCGTAAAGGCGAGGTCGATGTACGGCTCGGGAATGCCTTCGTAGGGATTTGCGGTAGGTTCGGAAGGCTTTTTGGTTGCAGTAGCGGGCGCTTCTGTCGGATCGGCAGGTTTTTCGGTCGGTTCAGCCGGTGCGTCCGTGGGTTTGGCAGGAGCGTCTGTAGGCTTTGCAGGTGCATCCGTCACAACGGGTTTATCCGTCGCTTCTTCGGCAGGGGTATCAGGTTTCGCAGCACATGCGGCGCACAGGATAACAAGCAGTGCCGCTATGGCGAGTGCAACGGTTTTAAGCACGGTTTTAAATGCCTTGTTCATCGATCCGGTTTTCATGATCATATTCCTCCACATCTTTTTATAGGTCTGTATGCAAACATAAATTCATTCAAGGGTTCGAAAAAAGGCTGAACGCTATGGATCCTTTTGTCCATGCCGCAGTCGTAGCGGTACGAGCAGAGCTCGCCGGGATGGCCGTCGCGATGGTTGATCTCAGTGGCGTTTAGTTCATTGTCCGCGGCGAATCCCGCAAAAATAAACGTATGGCCGGGGTAGATGCGGCCCGCGGCGCTGGTGTGCGGTTTCGAGAATACGATGTCAGCAGGTTCGAGCAGCGATATGTCCTCGATGCGCGGAAAACCCCTCGCGGCACACCAGGAGGCCAGATCGCGTTCGGGCTCCGTTGCGTGTGAAACGACCATCCCCTGGCGTTCTACCTGGTCGGTATATCCGATCCTGTACAGCACCCAGTCTACGAGGCGGTCGCACGAAACAAGTTTTGCTTCATGGTTCATCGCAGGATTAAACGGTGCGTCGCCGTATTTAAATTCGTTTTCACGCACGTAATCGGTCACGATTTTCGCTTCGCGCAGTATGTCTGATTGAAGGGGGTTGTAGGGACAATAAACCATACGGTTTTCTTTGTCAAATACGCGATAACCGTAGATCGCGTTTGCCTTAGCGGCAGCAGCGGCGGCGTCAAACGAACCGGACGACAGGAGCTCGCTCCTGCGGTCGTCAACGTCAAGCCGTACCGAATATTCAGTATTCATAGCATAGTCCTCCGTTGGCGCCTATATACCACATTGAAACGTAAATTGTCAAGACCTGACGGGGAGTTTAAACGTGTTTCGGGAGGCTCGCAATCAAGAAAAACGCAGGAACAAAATCTTTATCTTTCCTCGCCCAAGTATTGAAAAAGAGCAGAAAATAGGTTAAAATCCGCAATATACAAACACGTATTTATTTAAAACTGCCAGGCATATACGGAATGGCGGAACGGAAAAAGAAAATGATAAATTCAGAGGAAGAAAAAACAGAAAACCGCGATTTGTTGAACGCACAGCCGGTGCTGCAGCACGGGACTCCGGAAGATATTGACAGCCGCAGCGACAGAGAGGCCAGGGCATACAGGTTCCTCGACGGACTGGGCATTCAGTTCGGCCGCATTGACCACCCCGACAGGCGGGCGGAAACGATGGCGGCATGCGCCGAGATCGATAAGCTACTGAACGTGCGCATATGCAAAAACCTGTTTCTTTGCAACCGCCAGAAGACCGACTTCTACCTGCTCGTGATGCCGGCCGACAAACCGTTCAAAACAAAAGAATTGTCCGGACAGCTGGGCATAAGCCGCCTCTCCTTCGCGGATGAAGAAGCTATGGGCAAACTGCTGGACGTTCATCCGGGAAGCGTGTCGGTGCTCGCGCTGATGAACGATAAGGAGCATAAGGTGCGGCTGCTGATCGACGGAGACGTCCTGAAGCAGGAGATCTTCGGGTGCCATCCGTGCGAAAATTCCACTTCGATACGGTTTCCCACGAAAGATCTTACTGAGAAAGTACTCCCGGCGCTGGGAGCGAAGCCGGTGATCGTAAAACTCACGGGCGAAGAATAAATAAACGGGCGGCGCAGGAGCCGCCGGGGAGGCAAAACCATGAAAACTATGAAAAAAGCACTCACTGTATTGACCGCGCTGACCCTTATATTCATGCTCACCGCGATCATCCCCGCTTCGGCGAACGTAAACGGCGGATATCTCGGAGACGTGCCGCGCACAGCGGTTAAGATCGACGTTGACGGCGAAAGAGACACGATCTACAACTACGGCCTCGCCGTTGACGTAAAGTACGAAAAAGACAGAGAGGTCAAGGCGACCGGCGTCGTCACGCTGCTTTTCTCGGACGGAACGCTCTACGCTTACGCGGAAGTGGAAGATGCGGACGTGAAAGAACCGTCAGAAGAAGCTCACACCACGACTCCGTGGCACTCCGATTCGTTCGAAGTATTCATCAACATTCCGAATAACAACAACGTTTACGACATTATGCAGTACCGCGTCGACTGGACCGGATGGCCGAGCGTATATGATAAAAACGGGCTGCAGGCCTACGGTCAGAAAGCCGCCGATCAATATTTCAAATACGCCGCAAAACGCACCTCCACAGGTTACTGCACGGAATTCGCCATCCCCGTTGACGCGGCAGGAAAAGACATTGGCGTGAACTTCCAGATCAATGACATGTACGGCGAGGACAATACCCTCACCTGGGCGATGGTTTATTCCGAAGCTATCCAGACCGGCACCGACAGCTGGGCGGTCAATATCTACCCCTACCTCTCGCTCGGAAGCTACACCGAGGCTAAAGAGACCGGTATCGTTGCCGAACCGACCGTTCCGCCCGCTGAACCCACGGCAGAACCCGGAGATGACGATCCCGAGGCAACTGACGATACTGCCGCGACTGCTAAAAACAATTCTGATAATAGCAGCGGGAAGACGCTCAGCCCCGGCCTCATCGCGGCGATATGCATCGGCTGCGCAGTCGTGATCGCACTCATCATCGCATTGATCGTAATAAAAAAGCGCAAAAAAGCGTGACCGGAGCCTCCTGCCCTGCGCGGCGTGTGCGACACTCAGGCATCATAAGAATGATATTGCCGTTACCTTTCAGACCCGGACGGGTACTTTATATGTGAAAGGCAGTTCCGTAAAAGCGCAGACTGTCCGGATTATTACACTCTGCCGCGGGAGGAAAAAGAATTATGAAAGCGAACAAAATAATAATTGCCTCCGTCTGCCTTATATTGACGCTGGCAATCGGTATAAACCTGACCGGGTGTGTCGCGAAGATACATGCGGCCGATCTTACTGAGGGCATAACACCTGCAAAGCCGGACGTTCCGGAAACGGCAATAGACGAAGGCGCTCCGAAAGCAGCGGATTTTGCCGTACGCCTGTTCAAGCAGAGCTGCGAAAACGGTAAAAACACACTTATCTCTCCCCTGTCGGTACTTGCCGCATTGTCCCTGACGGTTAACGGCGCAAAAGGCGAAACGAAGACCCAGATGGAGCAGGTCCTCGGGATGAGCGCCGATGAGCTTAACCGCTTCTTTTACGCATATATGAAAGCGCTCCCGAACACGAACAAGTACAAACTGAGCCTCGCAAATTCGATCTGGTTCACGTCTGACGAAAGATTTACCGTCGAGCGCAATTTCCTGCAGACGAACGCCGATTACTACGGCGCAAGCGCGTACAAAGCACCGTTTGACAAATCTACGCTGAACGATATCAATAATTGGGTCAAGCAAAAGACAGACGGAATGATACCGAATATTCTTGACCAGATACCTGCAGATGCGGTAATGTATCTCGTGAACGCCCTCGCGTTTGAGGCCGAATGGGCGGAGATTTACAAAAAAGATCAAGTACATGAAGACACGTTCACGCGCGAAGACGGGGCAAAACAAAATGTTGACTTCATGTATTCGATGGAAGGATTTTATCTCGACGGCGGCAATGCTTCCGGCTTTATTAAATACTACAGCGGCGGAAAATACGCTTTCGCAGCCCTGCTCCCTGAAGAAGGTCTTACGGTCAACGACTTCGTCGCGTCGCTCAACGGCGAGGCACTTCTTAAAATGCTTGCTGCTCCGGAGGTCGTTCCTGTCTACGCCAAGCCTCCTAAGTTTGAGACAGAATACGACGCCGAGATGTCGGACGTGCTGAAAAGGATGGGTATGCCGGGCGCTTTCGATCCTGCCTTCGCAGACTTTTCAGGCCTCGGCACTTCTAAAGCCGGAAATATCTTTATCAGTCGCGTAATACACAAAACGTTCATATCTGTCGCCGAAAAAGGAACTAAAGCAGGCGCAGCGACTGTAATCGAAATGAAGGATGAATCCTCTCCGTTTTTTGAAGACCAGAAATGCGTTCTCCTTGACCGGCCGTTCGTTTATATGCTCATCGATACTGAGACAAACTTACCGTTCTTCATCGGGACAATGACGGACGTTAAAGGATGATGCTTTGACAATATTAACATATCGCATGACCGGGCACGGCGCCGTTAACCACGCCGTGCTTTTTTATGCCGCCCCGGGCTGCACATAGTCAGACGAAGACCGGATAAAGACTGAACGCTGTGGCAAAGCTGAATCTTGACAAAACGCGCAGAAAAGAGAATAATGCGATCGAACGCGACCCGAGAGGAGATGCTGAATAATTGACACGGAAAATTAATTTGAATATGGTGAAAAAGCTCGGCGCAATTGCGCTGGCGGGTATGCTTGTGCTTACCGGATGTGCAAGATCTGATCCGGAAGATGAGGGAAACAATATGAACAGCTTGTTTTTAAACAGTAAATTTGACGAAAGCACGGAGGAACTGACCGGCTGGACCACCTGGAGCAGCAACGAACTGGCGGTTTTCTCTGTTGCGAAAAAGGCGGGGCCGGA
>JAGCTF010000218.1 GCA_017963755.1 Clostridia bacterium
GCGTTCAGAAAAATTGACGGCGATGCCTATGAACCGGGCGAAGAGGAACGCAAACTTATCCCCGAAACGAGACGCACCGAAGCCGGAAAAGGAGACAAAATTGACCGGAATGCGTGCAGTTCATGCCTGATGCTGGTGCTTCTGCCCGGAGAAAGGCCGTACGCCGCATATATAAAGGACGAACTAAAGGCCCTTCAGCAGGCTGTCAGAGGATTCATCGAGTTCACTTATCCGTTCGAAGATAACTGCATCGTAATAGGAAACGACGAAGCGAAACTCATCGGAATGAGGGGGAACAGGCGAATAAACGGCGAAATATATGCGGGGCCGCTCTTGCTTGCAGGAGACGGACAGGACGGAGAACTGTGCAGCCTGACACGGAGGCAGATCGAAAATTACAGCAGGCGATTTGCGCGGCCGGAGCTCTATACAGATGAAGAAGTAGAAGACAGTATAAAAATAGAAGTGTACGTGATATAAGTTGGATATAGATATAAAAAAGGAATCATAAAACAAACGCGAAAGGCGAGGGCGATCATGAACGAGGGTACTTATCACGGTTTTATAGGAGCAAGACCGATCTTTTTGAAGGGTTATGACGGCGCAGGGAATTTTCATGCCGGCTTTCTGGCGGAATGCGGATCGTTAATGGCCGGGGAGAAGGTATTTGTACGCGTCTGCGCGGGCACCTTTTACAGGCTTTACGTCAACGGCGTGTTTGCCGCGCACGGGCCTGCGCGAGCGGGAGAGGGATTTCTGAGAGCTGACGGTATCGACGTATCCCGCTATATCAGGGACGGGGTCAATTATTTCGCGTTCGAAGTCGTCCATTACGGCGAGCCTTTCGGGCCGTACTCAAACGACGTTGCCCGCGTAAAGCCGCTGCTGCTTGCCGAGATCCTTTGCGATATGGACATACCGATCGCGGTTTCGTCGAAGAACTGGAAAGCGATCGCGCTAAAACAGCGCGTACGTCATGCAGAACGCATATCGCATTGCCGCGAAAGCGCGGAAAACTATTATATTGACGACGTTTACACCCGCTGGCGCACGGAGCCTGAGCTGTGTATAGAAGAAGCTGAAGAAGTTGATTGTCCTTACACGATCCTCGAGCGAGGTATGGCGCTTCCTACACTCGAAAAAAGCGGCGGAGGAACGCTTGTTGACTTCGGGCTCGCGACGCTTGAACAGGAAAAAGAGGTTAAGGAAGACTGGTTCTGCGCGCATGTCCCGGGTTATTTTACACAGAAAATGGAGCGTCCGGTGCTGGATTATAGAAGGTCCGTAGAGACAGGCGGCGGCGCATTGACGTGGTTCGATCGATACCCGGAAGGCGTAGTGCGAATTATTAATAGTCAGAGTGAAAAATCGCTCTTTCTGCATTACGATCTGGGCGAACTGCACGTAGGCTTTATATCTGTAAAAATAGAAGTTGACCGGCCCTGCGTACTTGATATCGTCCATCTCGAGAGTTACAGCTATTTTGGCAGAAAGGACGAAGTGCAGGGCGGCGCGAATCCGGTGACAAGGCTTCATCTTACGGCTGGTAAGACCGAATTTGTCACGTTTGAACCTGCTTGCGTACGCTATATAAAAATGTATATACGTCCGGCGGGAGATTATTCGATCGACAACGGGAAATACGGCGAATTGGCAGGCGATGTTCCGAATTACGCTATCGTTTATCCTCCTGAGATCATAGAGTATACGACGCCGGACACGAAGATAGGCAGTTTCAGGTGCAGCGACGACAACATCAACAGATTGTACGACGCTGCGAGAAGGACTCTCAGGCTCAACACGCTCGATATATTCATGGATTGCCCCGAGCGCGAAAGAGGCGGGTGGCTGTGCGATTCATTGTGGACGGCGAGAGCGTTCAACATGATGATGGGAGACGCTTCTGTCGAGCGCGAATTCATAAGAAACTTTTTATTGACCGATCCGGACAGTATGTGGCATGCGTTCTTTCCCGAAAGCTATCCGGGGCTTAAAGGCGATTTCAAAGCCTGCCCAGGGCTGCTGACGTGGAGCTTCTGGCTGATGCTCGAACTGTGCGAGTACGTCCGGCGCTCAAAAGATTATAAATTCCGTGACGAATTTGAAGCGCGCGTAGAAGCGTTTGTAAAAGGCAGCCTCGAACTGCGGGGCGAATCAGGTCTCCTTGAAAATATGCCGTGGATCTTTATAGACTGGTCGCTTGCAAACGATTTCTGCAGGCCTATCTCGACCGCGGCAAATGCACTTTACGCCCGCATGATGATCGAACTCGGTACACTTTACGGCAGAGAAGACTGGACACGCGAGGGCACCAATATAAGGAGTATCTTGCGCGAAGTCCTGGCCGGCAGCGACGAAAAGCCGCGGGATATTGACGGCTTCCTGCCTGACGCGCTGGAATATAGGGATGGAAAGCTCAGAAAGTGCGGCAATTATTCCGAGAGCGCCCAGTATACGATGATCTGGGCAGGGTTGTTTACTAAAGAGGAAATGCCCGGCTACATCTGGCGGCTCGTGCATACGACCGGTGCAGACCGCGAATTTGAATGCGACACGCGCCTGGGAAAAGCGGGATTATTTATAGGCCTGTGCATAAGGCTCGATATGCTATCGCGCCTCGGCGAATACGACGTGATGTACCGCGAACTTCAGGCGATATATATGCCTCAACTCCGCGAAGGACCGGGAACGCTCTGGGAAACGCAGGACGTGGTCAATACCAGCCGCTGCCACGGTTTTTCGTCACATGCCGGAGTGCTCCTCACCCGCGATATTTTAGGCCTGGGCGAACCGGACGAGGTCAATAAAACGATCACTATCCAGCCTCATCCGATGGATCTGCGCTGGGCGCGCGGCACGGTCAATACTTCCGACGGGCTTATTTCCTTCTCCTGGAGGAAGGATCATTCAGGTAATATTGAGCAGAGGTTGACGTTACCGGCGGGTTGGAAGGCGATACATTGACTTAATGCCCGTTTTGCCGTAAAATTCAACCGTTGTCCGGAATATTAATTCCGCGGATGACATATTTGATGTTCGTATGCAGTTTTTATGACGTTGTCATCATCACGGAAGAAGGTTTTCTATGAAACGATGGTTTAAATATATGAAGCCGTACCTCGCGTACTTCATACTTGGCCCGTTATGCATGATCGTGGAAGTCATAGGCGAAGTAATAATGCCGAGGCTGTTGGCCATAATAATCAACAGAGCAAACGATGGGCTCTTAACGTCCGGCGACAGCATCGGAATAATGTTCCTGATGATATTGACCGCGGTGGTAATGATGGCCGGAGGAGTCGGAGGCGCGTATTTCAGCGCGAAAGCGTCAGTAAACTTTGCCGCGGACCTGCGCGCGGATCTCTATTCGCGGATACAGGCATTCTCGTTCGCAAACATCGACAAATTCTCCACCGGATCGCTTGTCACCAGACTGACGAACGACGTCACACAGCTTCAGAATTTTATAGCGATGGTAATGCGGATGGCTCTCCGGGCTCCCGGCATGATGATCGCCGCTCTTGTTATGGCGATAATGCTGAATCCGCCGCTTTCCGTCGTGTTTGCCGTGAGCATACCTCTCATGCTGATTACGTTGACGTTCATAATAAGCGTCGGCTTCGGCAGATTCTCGAAGATGCAGGCGAAAATTGACGGCCTTAACTCGAACGTGCAGGAAAACGTCACGAACGTGCGCGTCGTAAAGAGCTTTGTCCGCGAAGAACACAGCATCAAAGGATTCAAAAAAGCCAATAAAGAACTTAAAGATGCGGGCGTGTCTGCAATGTCCGTGATGATTTTCCTGCAGCCCATAATGACGCTGTTCATGAACGCCACGATAATCGCCGTGATACTGATCGGCGGAAGGATCGTACTGAACAACGGCATGCCCGTGGGCAATCTTTCACTCTTCATCACTTACGTCACCCAGATCCTGTCGTCGCTCCTGATGATAACGTTCATGCTTATGATGTCGTCGAGGGCAATGGCTTCGGGCAAGCGTATTATTGAAGTTTTAGACGAAAAACTTGACATCTCGGACGAGAACGCATCGAATCCCGAAAAGCGTGTGGAAAACGGCGAGATCGAGTTCAGAAACGTGGAATTCCGCTATTATAAGAACAGCGAGGATCCGGTGCTCTCAAACATAAATCTGAAGATACCCGCGAACTCGATAGTAGGAATAATCGGATCTACCGGCTCCGGAAAATCCACGCTCGTGTCGCTCATACCGAGGCTCTACGACTGCGACGAAGGCGAAGTGCTCGTCGACGGCGTGAACGTGCGCGATTATTCACTCGTAAATCTGCGCGACGGGATAGGCATGGTATTGCAGAAAAACACGCTGTTTTCCGGCACTATCGCCGAAAATCTGCGCTGGGGCAATGAAGAAGCGACCGATGAGGAAGTTAAAGAATTCGCTTCTTATGCGCAGGCGGACAAGTTCATCAGTACGTTTACGGAAGGCTACGAGACGAAACTTGACCAGGGCGGCACGAACGTTTCCGGCGGCCAGAAGCAGAGACTGTGCATAGCAAGAGCGCTGCTTAAACGGCCGAAGATACTGATATTGGACGACTCGACGAGCGCCGTTGACACCGCCACTGAAGCGCAGATCAGGAAGGCGTTCCGCGAAGAGCTTCAGGGCTCGACAAAGATAATAATTGCCCAGCGCATATCGTCCGTGCGCGACGCTGACATGATAATAGTACTCAACGAAGGCCGGATAACAGGCGTCGGAAAGCACGACGAACTGCTCAGGAACAATACCGAGTACCGTGAGATCTATGAATCTCAGAGCGGAAAGGAGGAATGAGCCATGCCGAGAAATTTGCAGCAGCTTCAGGCACAATATAACAGCGCGGCAGCTTCGGCGCCAAGGCGCGGAATGATGGGAGGCGGACCGGGCCGGAATCAGGCGGCGAAAGGAAAGCCTAAGGATACGGGAAAAACGGTAGGCAGACTGCTGTCGTACCTGAAACACTATAAAGGACATATTGCCGTCGCACTTATCTGCATGCTGGTGAGTACGGTCACGTCGCTGGCGGGCTCGTACCTCATGGCGCCGGTGATCAATAAATTGACGCTGGCAGTTGTCCCGAACGCGCAGCTGAAAATGTCTGCGACCGAAAAGATCGCCGACGGCATAATTACGAAAGTGATGGGCAGCGGCACGACGGCTTGGGACTACATCCTCGCCGCGGTGGTACTGTTCTGCATCGTTTACTCCGTCGGAATAATTTCGACTTATATTCAGAGCAGGACGATGCTGAAAATGACGCAGGGCGTGATGGAGCGGCTTAGAAACGATCTGTTTGAAAAACTCCAGAAACTGCCGCTCAGATATTTTGACGCGAAACCTACAGGCGAGATCATGTCGCGCTTTACGAATGACGTTGACAATATCGAAGCGATGGTAAGTAATTCGCTGCTTTCGATCTTCTCCGGCGTTATTATGCTCGTCGGAACGTTCGTGTTCATGGTGACAACGAACTGGATATTGACGCTCATCACGGTCGTTTTCGTGCCGATATTCGCATGGGGCGGCGTGGCGATCGGAAAGCTTTCGCGCAAGCATTACGGCAGCCAGCAGGCGGCGCTCGGCGCGCTCAACGGTTATATGGAAGAGACGGTTACCGGGCAGAACGTCATAAAGGTGTTCAATCACGAGGATGAGTGCGAGGAGGAGTTCGGCGCGCTCAACGGCGATATGCGCGGCAAGCAGTTCAAGGCGACTTTCTGGGGCGGCGTTATGGGCCCGATCATGGGCAATACTTCTCAGATCTCGTACGCAGTTACCGTCGGTATAGGCGGCGTGCTTATGGTGACGGGGAGTCTGACGCCCGGCGGTCTTACGATCTTCGCACAATATTCGCGTCAGTTTGCGATGCCGATAAACCAGATCTCGCAGCAGATGGCAACGATTTTCTCCGCACTTGCCGGTGCCGAGCGCGTGTTCGACGTTATGGATACAGAGCCCGAAACGCCCGACGTGCCAGATGCGGATCCAATGCCTGAAATGAAAGGGCACGTTGTCCTGGATGACGTTTCGTTCGGTTATATTCCGGGCAAGACGGTGCTGAAGCATATCAGTTTGTACGCAAAACCGGGCCAGAAGATAGCGTTCGTAGGGTCAACGGGCGCCGGTAAAACGACCGTCACGAACCTGCTGAACCGGTTCTACGACATTGACGAAGGGTCAATCACGATCGACGGCGTTGATATCCGCAACATCAAGCGTGACGTCCTGCGCCGCAATATCGCAATGGTGCTTCAGGATACGCATCTTTTCACCGGAACGGTCATGGAAAATATACGCTACGGGCGCCTCGACGCTACAGATGAAGAGGTGATCGAAGCGGCAAAGACGGCTTCCGCGCACTCGTTTATTATGAGGCTCGCGGACGGGTATCAGACGGTCATCGAGGGCGACGGAGGCAATCTTTCGCAGGGCCAGCGGCAGCTTCTTAATATTGCGCGCGCAGCAATCACGAAGGCGCCTATCCTGGTACTTGACGAAGCGACGTCGTCGGTCGATACGCGTACCGAGCGCCATATTGAAGAGGGACTTTCAAAACTGATGGAAGACCGGACAACGTTCGTTATTGCCCACCGCCTTTCGACTGTGCGCAATGCCGATGCCATAATGGTTCTTGAGCACGGTGAGATCATTGAGCGCGGCGATCATGACGACCTTCTTGCTCAAAAGGGCAGATATTATGAACTTTACACCGGTCTGACGGAACTGGCGTGATTATCTGATTATCATATGAATTTATTCTAAAAACACGAATGATCTTATCGCGGGTTGCTTCTTGGCTTTTTAAAAGATGTAATCTGCGGCAAGTGATGTTGCGATGAGCAGCTGCGCCGGGTAATACGTCGCGAGACAGAGAATACCAAGCAGGCGCGAATGGCGGCGGATCTTGTCCGTGCCGAAAAGCTGGAGGCCCAGGAACGTGTCGCTTGCGAGGAACAGCAGAGCGCCGGGAGCGATGAAGCGGAAAGAAATATTGCCCGTGCGGAACAAAACGACCCAGGCGAAGGCGCACATAAAGGACAACGCGAACATGTAGCCTAGCAGCAGGAGGCGCCAGGCGCCCTCAAAGGTGAGAAGGCGGGCGGACAATATCGTCAGCGTTGCCGCGATGGGGAAGGCGCAGAGGAGCGCGATCAGAGCGGAAGAGGCGTCAACGCAGAAGAATGACGCGACGTACAGTGCGTGTCCAATGAAGAATGCTCCTACTCCGATGAAAAAGCGTTTGTCGGCAGGGCCGAAAAGTTCCAGCAGGATGTCGCCCAGGGCGCCTGAAACGAGCCCGCAGAAGATGAGCAGCCGGGCGGGAGTGAAATTGGCCGCCGCTGCCCCGGGCCCCTCCGCCCCGTTAAGGCCCGGTGCGCCGGTGCCGGGCGCGGTTCCCCCTGAGGCCCCGAGTGCAAACAGCGCCCAGGCCCCCAGTGCGACAAAGGCGCAGGAAGCCAGCGCCTTTGCCAGCAGCGGCGGCTTGATAACACCGCTGATATAAAGACCTGCCAGGACGATCCCGGCGGCAAGGATAATATAAAATCCGGTCATCATAATCGCACGAACTCCCTGGGCACACCAACATTTCGTTTAACTTCGAACTCCCGAACTATTTCCGTTCTGCCGCTTGCGTACAGAGCCTTAGCTCGGGCAGAAAGGAAGCGCCGCTTGCGTAAAGAGCCTTAGCTCGGGCAGAAAGGAAGCGCTGAGTTAAGAGCTATTTTTGCGTGCGCGACCCCGAAGCTGTACATACGTACTGCGAGAGGGGAGCTCACGCAAAGCAAGCGGCACAGATCCGTCGTCAGACACCTTAAATGGCGACTAACTAAA
>JAGCTF010000219.1 GCA_017963755.1 Clostridia bacterium
ATCGCGAACAGGATCCTTTCCGAAGGAGAAAGCGCAGTTAAGGATTATAAGAAATTCCTGTCTTCCGGCGGAAGCGCGGATCCTATAAGTCTGCTGAAGATCGCGGGCGTTGACATGAGCACTCCCGACCCGGTGAACAGCGCACTTTCACTGTTCGGAGAACTGATTGACGAGATGGAAACACTCGTAGGATAATAAAGCAGCCCGCTTAAGAATAACTTAAGCGCGCCGCAAAAGAGATGAGATATTGACCGGAGGGCGGTCGTAAAGCATTGTCCTCCGGCTTTATTTTACTTTTCCCGTAAGAGCGTAAACCGGTATGAACCCGATATCGCTGCTGCGGCTGTCATAACTTACGTTGCGGTTATCGCCCATCACGAAAATGCAGCCTTCAGGCACGCGCTGCGAGAATCCGTTCGGGTAATTATAAACGTACTGATCATTCAGATAATCTTCGTATATCAATTCGCCGTTTCTGTAAAAATGATCGTCTTTAAACTCAATAAGGTCACCGGCGACACCGACGACACGTTTTATAAACAGCGTGTCTTCCTGCGCCCCTTTAAAGAAAGTCTTCGAGATCCACGGATTAGTTTTAAGCACGTCTCCGACACGTTCAAAATAATTGAAGCCTTCCCCGATACGGTCAACGTCAATAATAACTATATCTCCGACTTTCGGTTTTCCGAAAACGTAAGGCATAAGCGATGATTTGACTTTATCGCCTTCGCGAAGCGTGGGTTCCATCGAAGCCCCGTAAACGTGATTGGTGCGCTGAACGTAGACGGAATAAGTGAGGACACCCATTATCACTACAACAAACACGAGTATAAAGATGAGGACGTCCTTAACGATCTCTTTAATGATCGCTCCGGCGCGTTTACGTAAATTCTTTTTCTTCAGAACTCCCGGATCGTCTTCGAATACGTCATCATAGTAGGCGCCGCCTCCGGGCTCGATGCCGTCATCGCCGTTAACGTCCCCTCCTGAAAAATCATCCGGAAGTTCAGAAGAAATTTCGATATCCTGAGCATCTGCGATCTGCTGCCCGTCATTTATAAAAGCATCACCGGCAAAATCCGCAAAAGACTGATCCCCGGTAAGATCCTGCGCTTTCTGAGCGGCGTCATCGGCCTGTTTACCGGAATCGGTCCCGGCTGAAAAGTCTTTCTTTTCTTCGTCACCCGGTACAGCCGCCACCAGGATCCCCAGCTCTTTAAGCGGGCCGACCATATGCTCAGGAACAGGCTTTACCGTACCCTGAGCCTGACGCTGCTTCTCGATCTCTCTGAGCTTTTCGTCGGTGTCAACGGCAGCCTCGGCTTCTTTTATTATTTTGAGCGCTTCGTCCTTCTTCTGGTAGTACGTCGTGCGGTCAATATAAGTTGATTCGACGGCCGTTAGTACGTCATCGTCGGCAATAATATTAAGCCCGTTCTTTTCTGCCTTGCCCCGCAGCATTTTACGGTTCCATCCGATGCCGTCGTCGTCAACAAGTTCAAACGTGTCTTCGGAATCAAACGGATCCTGCTCGTCATCGAGATCGTCATCCGGCTCTTCGTTTATTTCGATTTCTGTTTTTTCAGTATGACAGTTTTCTTCTTCCGGCTCTTCGCCCGGGCTTTCTTCTTCTCTTTCTTCAAGGTTTTCTTCGAGGTTTTCTTCGAGGCCTGCTCCGGCTCCTTCTCCGGTTCCTTCTTCGGCGTCTGCTTCAGATCCTTCTCCGCCGGCATCTCCGCCTGCTTCTCCTTCGCCTGATCCGGCTCCTGCAGCGCAAGTTTCTTCCTCTGCTCCACGTCCTCCGGCGTCACGACCAGTTTCGAGAAGTCCGTTTCCTTCAGCACTCTGATATCCTTGCGCAGCTTCTGGGCTGCCACCGTCGTATCGTGCCTCGCCCTCACCGACACTATCAGTGTTTTCGCCGCAGAGAGCATGCTGTTCCTCTTTATCTTCTTTTTCATTGATTTGATTATCGGTTTCTTCACTTTCGTCGCCAAAATCGAATTCTTCTTCCCGAATCGCTTCGATGCCATCAGTGATATCCTCCTCGTCGATATATTGCACAAAAGGCTTCCAGTCGGATTCATAAGGAGCAGGTCCGAACAGAGCAGAAGTATCGATGCCGTCAGAATCATTGCCGAAAGAGGCAGCGGAAACACAGGAAATATCGTCCGGTGCTTCCTTGTTTTCTTCACGGAATTTATTATTCTTCTTATTCTTTCCGAACAGCACTTATATGTCGCCTCGCAAATGATTTAAGGGCAGATGCTTAAATAAACATCTGGGGAAAATTGTAACATAATAAGGCCTATTTGGCAAGCCAAAAAAGAGATGAACCTCATTGACGCTGAAGTGAAAAGTTAACTTCTACTCCAAAGGGGTCGGAGTAGAAATAAGTCGTGCAAATAATTCGTGTTGAAATAAGTCTTGCAAAAAGAGAAAATAAATATGTTGCCGGCAGCCTGGGAAAGGAGCGAATGAAAATGGCCGAAAGCAACAGATACAAGCACCTCACAAAAGAGGAACGAAATATTATAGAGGTCGGAATTCGCAACGGATCAACACAAAAGGCCATTGCGGATACCATTGGCAAACAGAAATCAACCGTAGGAAAAGAGATCAAAAGCCACAGAAAACTAACGTACAAATGCCAGCTACCTGTTGAATGCGCGGATTATGCCAAGTGTAAGCCAGGGCACCGGTGTATTGGAGCCAAATGTCCGAAATTTGTACAGTTCAAATGCAAAAGACGCGACCGTTCGCCAGGGGCATGCAACGGGTGTGAGAAGATAAACAGCTGCAGATTCAATAAGTATCATTACAAAGCAAACGATGCTCAATATGAATACGACGAAACATTAGTTGAGAGCAGAATCGGAGCAAATCTGCTAACTTCAGAAGCAGCTGAGATTTCTAATATCGTTGCACCGCTTTTGCAGAAAGGCCAGTCGCCATATACGATTGTCCGCAATCACCCTGAACTGGGCATTTGTGAACGCACACTGTACAACTACATCAATAACGATGTGCTTCATTACTCGGGTGAAAGTGGTGTGACAGTTATGGATCTTAGGCGAAAAGTTGGCAGAAGATCTCAACAAAAGAAGCAGAATGCATTAAAAAAACGTGAATCGAGGCTGTTTCTCCAGAACAGAACTTACAAGGATTTTCTGTCATACAGAGAGAGCAATCCCGAAATG
>JAGCTF010000220.1 GCA_017963755.1 Clostridia bacterium
TATTGACGACGTGGTCAATAATTTCGTTGCCCCTTCGCCGGAGCTTTGTGAGTTTTCGGTGGAAGCGGGCAGACCCGACAGCATCACTGCCGGGAAGCTTGCGTCAATGCTCTCCGCCGGCGTCACCCGCATAAGTGTGAATCCTCAGACGATGAACGACGAAACGCTCAGGCTGATCGGCCGCCGCCACACCGCCGACGATATGCTGAGGGCTTTTGCAATGGCCCGGGATGCCGGTTTCGACAACATCAACACCGACATCATATGCGGTCTTCCGGGAGAGGACGAGGCGGCGTTTTCCCGCACGCTCGACGTGATCTGCGCCCTTTCGCCAGAATCAGTCACCGTCCACACTCTGAGCGTGAAGCGTGCCGCCGATCTTAAGCGAGACGCTTTGAGGTCTACGCTCCAGGCCGATATAACGGGGTCAATGGTCTCTTCGGCTTATTCCCGCCTCTGCGGCCTCGGCTTCCGCCCATATTATATGTACCGCCAGAAAAACATGGTGGGCAATCACGAGAACGTTGCCTATTGCCGCTCCGGTTTTGAGAGTCCTTATAATATACATATTATGGAAGAAGATCAGACCATCCTGGCATGCGGCGCCGGCAGCGTGTCGAAGCGGGTGACTCCCGGCGTGATCCGCCGTGCCTTTAACGTGAAGAGCGTGGAGGAGTATCTGGCCCGCAGCGGCGAGATGACCGAAAGAAAGCGGGAACTGTTTATATTGAAGTAGTTTTTAGATTCTGCTCCAGATTTCGTAGAAAATTGGAGACGGATCCTGAGACAGAGCATAATTGCCTTCGGGCGCTGTCTCTGAGTATCCTTGATCTGTTAAATGGTTTTCAAAGTGGGCTTTTTTGCTTATGACTTGATTACTTTTGGAATCTATGATATAATTAGCCTATCAAAGTTAATTCGATTTTGTCGTTATTAATGATATAGCAACTTAATATGATTAAAAGGAAAAGTACGATGAGAAATAGAAGATTATCTGTAATATTGATTATGCTATTGTTGAGCGTTTTTTTGTTATTGTTTTCGACAACATCCAAAGCATCTTTAACTATTAATAGTGTTCGGAGAATTGATTGTTCGCAAACAGATAATAAGTTTTTAAGCAAAACTTCCAGCCATTCAGATGAGATGTTATCATTTGATCAAGAAGTAGAGTCTTGTCGAATTTTAGATTATGTTGATCAAGACGATTTTAATTCTAACAATTATTTGTTTCGTGTAAAAGATCACGAAACCTTGAATACTTATGTTTTTCAAAGATCTGACGGGCAACGTACCGTGTATTTTTTTGACGAAAACATTAAATTTATTGGGGCAGATGGTATTGTTCGCGAAAAAAACATATCACTACAAAAAATCGCCGGAGGATTTACTACAATCGAAAATGATGTTGACGTTTTTCTTCCTGATTTTATTGAAAATGGACTGAGGTTAGAGTACAACAATAATTGTGTCTGTGTGATTCCGAATGGAATTAAAACTGATAAATGCGAAAATGACGAATCCGCTGTATTCTATAACGAAGTTTTTGGTGAAAATACAGTTTTAAAATATACCCCAACATTGTCAGGTTTGAAAGAAGATATTATTCTATATAGTAGCGCTGTCCCGGTTGATTATTCATTTACCATCTTTACAAACGGGATGCATATCTATTCTGACAAAGAAGGAAGCTATATAGCAAATGAAAACAATGCAACGGAATCGTTCAGACTTGGAAACGTAGTTTTATATGATTCAGCCGGGCATCAATCAATAGGTCAGATGGAGATTGAGACTGTTTCCGAAGGAAAAGAATACCTTGTGACTATAACGATAGATAGATTTTTTTTAGAAAACGAGAATACAGTATTTCCTGTTACGATTGATCCGACATTTACTGTATCAGATAATACTCACGGAGCAAACGCGATTCAGGATGCACCTATATTTCAAAATCTTCCTGACATGAATTTTGGTTTTTTTCTCCTTAATAGAGTCGGGAAAGGCGATAATACATATGGCGTTGGGAGAACGGTCGTAAAGCTCAGCGGTTTTACATCGTCCAATGAATATATAGCGGTTAATGCTTCACAAATATCAAGTGTCATATTTTATGCCCGCGAGGCATCCGGCGGATCAAATCAGTCGATAAACTTGCATCCAATTACCGGAGTTTCATTATGGACGGAGAGTAATGTAACGTGGAATACAATAAGTAACAATTTCAATTCCTCAGCAAATTTTGGTGCGTCAATGGCAAACGGTCAGTGGACTTCTTTTGATATAACAAATCTTGTTAAAGGATGGAAGAACGGGACTTATAGTGCAGATTGCGGCTTTATAATGAAGAATTCCAATGAATCTAACGACAAATGTTTTGATTCGTGCGAGTGTTCGACTACTAGCAACAGGCCATATGTAACAATGACATATGAGCCGACAATACAAATTAATTCTCCTCAAACATATACGGTCGTTGGAGGATATATTATGTTAAGCGCTACAACAAATCCAGCGCTTTTACCTGTAACCTGGACGAGCAGCAACACCTCGATTGCTACTGTAAATGGAGGTCTTGTGATTGGTATTTCCGAGGGTTCAGTTACAATAACAGCAACATACACTGATCTTATTTCAGGAGGTTCTTATTCAGACTCTGTAACAGTGAACGTATGGGATTCCGTTGGTATAAAAGATAATACTTATTATTACATAATGAATTACAGTAGCCATAGATATTTAACGCTTGAAACCGCTTCCGATTCAGACAATATTAATGTTTGTGTAAGCACCAGAGGATCATCGGCTGTGTGCCGGTGGAAAACCGAAAAGCAATTAACAAATGGAAAATATCAGTTGATTAATGGCTTTTGTCCTTCAGGAAGAGTTCTAAATGTAACAAATAGCAATATCGATATTTATACAGATAATAATTCGAGCACACAGCAATTCTATATATATCGCATTAATACAGGTCCATATAAAGGGCTTTATTATATACGATACGGCAACTACTATGTCGCGCAAGACTCATATTATTATTCTCAATATGATCGCTATGATGTTTATTTAACTTCATCATTTTCAAGTCGAACAGTATGGTCGTTTATGGTGGCCGAACAGCGTTCTGCAGAAATGTATTGTCATGATTATTATTATATCGAGGAAGGTTACATTGTTCACTTTGATACATCTGTAAATAGCAGCTATTTTAATAGTGTTTGTGACGAAATGGGTTATACTTCAAATTCATATGAAAATTCTTCTTCTACTTCTGCTTACTCAACAATGAAAAATTCCGATGACATATTCGTTTTTATGGGACATGGAGGATCTGGAAGAATCGCATTTTACACAACAGGTAATATAGTAACTGGCAGAATACTGGCAAATTCAAACATGCCTTTTTCAAATCCTTCTCCATATTACATCAGCGACCTATCCAAAAACGAATTATGTGCAAATCGGTGTGTGCTTTATTTGGGTTGTAGCACTGGAACCGATTATGAAATCGGTACAGTTTCATATAATATAGTTGATGCAACTTATGAAAAAGGAGCACATTTTGTATTGGGTACTACTGAAATACTTTATGATAACCAATTGAATGATTGGATTGCCTATTTTTTGGATGCACTTTCTGAAGGAATGAATATTTCGGCTGCTATTATTAGCGCAAACGATGAGCTTGGAACAATTATTGTTCCATACTATAACCCGGACGGAACCTTAGGGGAAAAGAGTGTATTCGGCTTACCCTCTTATTATGCCGGTGATAGAATTCAGTATTTAGATATAAACTAAAGGAGGGAGTAAATTGAAAAAAATATTTATATCTGTTTTGCTTGTCATCTTTGTATTTGCTTCGGGTGCCTGTGCAGTTTTTAAACTTACAGATAATCGAAATACAGAAGATACAAAAGACGAAGAAATCGGATCGCCAAATTATGTTTTTTACTTTGCGTCATCCGGAAGCGCGGTGGCTTACTCGGGAGAATCGTCGATGGAAGTTCCGTCCGGAAATGTAGAAACAAAGATTTTTTCTTTTCCAGGCAAAAGCACAACGGACAGACCCGCCGATGCCAGCGATCAGATTACATTGAAAATAAATGAAGACTCTTACGTGCTTGAATATGGCGGAACTTATGAAACTGCATTATCGGATTCTGAAAACTATAAAAGTTACTGTGTATATAACTTATATAAAAGAGATTGGTTTCGGGCTTATACTAGAGCAGTAACAAACGAACTCCTGTTTTTCTCAAACACGAGTGATGCTCGTTTGGAAGCAAACTGCGGTATAACCGAGGCTGAAGCAAAAGATATAGCAGAGACAACGATCATTTCTTTATATGGTCAAAATATCCTTAAGGAATATACATTTGAAGAAACAATTTATACGAATACAGACAACATGGTTCAGTATACTGTTATATATCGTAAATATGTATGGGGGACTCCGACAGACGATTCTATTCAGATCAGTATAAATATGTCCGGGAAAGTTGTTGCCATAAATGCGAAAAATTTAGGCCTTTTCTCAAATGCCGAAAAACTGCTTACAAAAGACAGCATTGACAACGCTGTGGATAAAATGCGAGAAACATTTTCGAATAAATGGACAATCGGAAAAACAATGCTTGTCCTTGATTCGGAAGGGGATTACTATATCTCCGCTCATCTTTTCCGTGACGATTCAGAAGGAACAAAAACAATGGTCGTTTATGTTAATTTGAAATAACGTGCAAACAGGTCCAAAATTACTCAAAATATTTTTTAAAAAATTTTTAAAAAAGTGCTTGCAATCCGCACCGGGCGTAGTGTATAATTCGCCCGTTGCGGCTTGACAGACTGTGAAGTCGGAGATTGCTGCCCCTGAGGCAGGTAACTTCGATGGAGAATGTCCGGTTCGTGAAACCGGGCGGCAAGTCCTTGCACTACAGCTCACGACACTCATGTGTCCGGTCTTCCGTGTTAGCCCAATTTGAAATCCGTAACTGTTCGGATATTTCGATTGGTTTTTTTAACGGGAAAGCGAGGAAACGCACGAAGCAGTGGTTGATCTGATGTGCCGGCTGTTATACGTAACAAAAATACCAGGCTCCGCAGTATGCCGGGCGGGGCACGAAAGAGAGGATTATGTATGGCAAACAAGCAGAAAATCAGAATCAAATTGAAGGCGTACGACTACCAGCTTCTGGACCAGGCGGCTCAGAAGATCGTTGACACCGCCAGAAGAACCGACGCTATCGTTTCCGGACCGATTCCGCTGCCTACCGAGAAAGAGATCGTCACCATCCTACGCGCTCCTCATAAATATAAGGACGCCAGAGAGCAGTTCGAGATGAGAACACATAAGAGACTTATCGACGTCCTTATGCCCTCGCCCAAAACTGTTGACGCGCTGATGAGACTCGATCTGCCCGCGGGCGTTGACATCGAGATCAAAGTGAAGCAGTAAGAATTCAGTTAAACATTCTTCAAAAAGGCTGCGGATCTTATAGTTCGGATCTGCTGCCGGTCAAGTTCCGGAGTCCGCGCGGAAGGTGCGGCGGAACCAATAACCAGGGAGGTAAATTAAATGAAGAAATTTATTTTGGGAACTAAGATCGGAATGACGCAGATATTCGCCGCTGACGGTACCTGCACTCCGGTCACTGTCGTGCAGGCAGGACCCTGCGCGGTAGTACAGAAGAAGACCGTTGAGACCGACGGATACTGCGCAGTGCGCATCGGCTTCGGCGAGACGGATCTCAAGAAACTGAACAAGCCCGAGCGCGGCGTGTTCGAAAAACTTGACCTTAAAAAAGGTTACAAACATCTGAAAGAGTTCAAAGCGGAAAACGCGGAAGAGTTCGAAGTCGGACAGGAAATTTCCGTTGCCGCCATGTTCTCTGACGGAGACGCAGTCGACGTGCGCGGAACCTCGAAAGGTAAAGGATACGCGGGCACCACGAAGCGTTACGGCAACAAAATCGGTCCCATCAGCCACGGTTCCAAATACCACAGAGGCGTAGGTTCCATGGGTCCCACCACCGATCCCGGACGCGTTATGCCTGGGAAGCACATGCCCGGACATATGGGTTCTGACACCGTAACGGTACAGAATCTGACCGTCGTTAAAGTAGACGGCGAACGCGGCCTGCTCCTTATTAAAGGTGCGGTTCCCGGTCCTAAAGGCGCGCTGCTTGAAATCGCCGAATCGGTGAAGGCGTGATCGGAAGGAGGAAGCATAAATGTCTAAAGTTAACGTATTCGATATGCAGGGAAATATTGTTGACGAGATCGAACTCGATGAGAATATTTTCGGAGTAGAAGTAAATACTTATTGCATGCACGCTGCACTTGTCTGCATGCAGGCAAATGCCCGCCAGGGAACGCACTCCACTCTTACCAAGAGCGAAGTAAGCGGCGGCGGACGCAAGCCCAGACGCCAGAAGGGCGGCGGCTGCGCACGTCAGGGTTCTACGAGAAGCGCTCAGTGGAGACACGGCGGTATCGTATTCGGACCTACCCCCAGAGACTACAGCTTCACGATCCCCAAGAAAGTGAAGAGGAACGCGCTCAAATCCGCGCTCACGTCGAAGGCTATTGACGGCAGTGTGATCGTCGTAAAAGACCTTAAACTCGACACGTTCAAGACCAAGAACATGGTTGCGGTTAAGAACAGCCTTAAAGTTGACGACTCCGCTCTGCTCGTTATCCCCGGCAGAGACGAAAACATTGTCAGATCCTCGGCAAACATTCCCGCTTTCACGACCACTTATGTTAACACTCTTAACGTGTATGACATCCTGCGTCACGAAAAGCTCATCGTTACCGTGGACGCTCTGCAGAAGATTTCGGAGGTGTACGCATGAACGAGTATGAAATCATTGTAAGACCGCACATTTCAGAGAAGAGCACCGAAGCTGCTGCCCAGGGACAGTACGCATTTGTTGTTAACAACGCGGCTACGAAAATCGATATTAAAAACGCAGTTGAGAAAATATTCAACGTTAAAGTCCTTTCCGTAAACACTATGCGTTACGACGGAAAGAAACGCACCAGGAACAGCGCAAGCGGCGCTATGGTAGGATACACTCCGAAGTGGAAGAAAGCCATCGTCCGCATCGACACCGATCCCAAGACGCTTGAATATACTGTAAACGGCCAGAAGAAGACCAAGAAGTTCAAGTCCGTTATCGAAGATTACGGATTTACGCAGTGATGCAGGAGGACGTGAATTATGGGTATTAAGAAATATAATCCGACCACACCTGCCAGAAGGCAGATGACCGTCTCCACGTTCGAGGAGATCACGGGAAAGAGCGAGATCAAGACGCTCATGTCTTCGGTTAAGAAGAACGCCGGCAGAAACTCCTACGGACGCATCACGGTGCGCCATCACGGCGGCGGAAACAAGAGACAGTACAGAGTTGTTGACTTCAAGCGCAACAAAGACGGAATCCCCGCAAAGGTCGCTTCCATCGAGTACGATCCCAACCGCAGCGCAAACATCGCTCTGCTTGTATATGCCGACGGCGAGAAGAGATTCATTCTTCATCCGCAGGGACTTAAAGTAGGCGACACCGTAGAATCCGGAAAAGGCTCCGACATTAAGCCGGGCAACGCTCTTCCGCTTTCTGAGATCCCGGTAGGTACCGTTATCCACAACGTAGAGATGAAACCGGGCAAAGGCGCTCAGCTCGTACGCAGCGCAGGCGCAAGTGCTCAGCTGATGGCTAAAGAAGGCGTTTACGCTTCCATTCGTCTCGGCTCCGGCGAAGTCCGCATGGTTCCGATCGGCTGCAAAGCTACGATCGGTTCCGTGGGCAACGCAGATCATGAAAATATCAGTCTCGGCAAAGCCGGCCGCAAGAGATGGATGGGTGTCCGTCCTCACGTACGCGGTGTTGTAATGAACCCGGTCGACCACCCGCACGGCGGCGGCGAAGGCAAATCTCCTGTCGGTATGCCTTCTCCTGTAACTCCCTGGGGTAAGCCTACTCTCGGCTATAAGACCAGGAAGAAGTCCAAGGCTTCTGATAAGATGATCGTCAGAAGAAGAAACGGTAAGTAATCGTAGGAGGTAAGTTATGAGCAGATCGATTAAAAAAGGACCTTTCGTAGAAAAGCGTCTTATGGACAGAATCCTTGCGATGAACGAGAAAAACGAGAAAATCGTTATTAAGACCTGGTCGCGCGCTTCTACGATCTTCCCCCAGATGGTCGGACACACTATCGCGGTACACGACGGCAGAAAGCACGTTCCGGTATATATTACCGAAGAAATGGTCGGACACAAGCTTGGCGAGTTCGCACCTACCAGGACGTTCAGAGGCCACACGAATAAGAGCGAAAATTCCAGCTCTGTGAGACGCTGATAAGAGGAGGGATTTTCATTGGAACGTAAAATATTAAGCAGCCAGGAACTCCTGGACAGAAGAGAAGAGCTCATCGAGAAGTACAGCGCCGAGAGCCGCAAGAGCAACAAGCCCTTTATCCTTTCCAAGCGCGAGCGCAAAGTGCTGGGGATAGGCAGAGATCAGGGAAAAGCCACGCTGAACTACGCGAGAATCTCCGCGAGAAAAGTTAAGATCGTGCTTGACCTCATCCGCGGCAAATCTCTTGAAGAAGCATACGCTATCGTCCGCTTCACTCCCAAAGCAGCTTCCGAGCTTATCTACAAGCTTCTCAAATCCGCAGAAGCAAACGCGGTGAACAATTTCGAGCTGGACGGCGAAAAGCTCTACGTTGCAGAGTGCTTCGCAAACCAGGGACCGACGCTCAAGAGAATGAGAGCGGCCTCGAGAGGACGCGGAATGCGCATCAACAAGAGAACCAGCAACATCACCGTTGTGCTTAAGGAAAGAGACTGAGGAGGTAAATTATGGGACAGAAAGTTAATCCTCACGGACTTAGAGTAGGAGTCATCAAAGACTGGGATTCCAAATGGTACGCAAATAAAAAGAACTTCGCAGATTTCCTCATCGAGGACAACTAGATCCGCGAGCACATCAAGAAGAAGCTCTATACTGCAGGTATTTCCCGCATAGTTATCGAGCGCAACGCCGGAAAAGTCCTCGTTAACATCGAGACCGCGAAACCCGGTGCAGTAATCGGAAAGAACGGCGCCGTACGCGACGAACTCACCGCAGAGCTCAAAAAGCTCACCGGCAAGGACACGATCAACGTAAGCGTTTTCGAGATCAAGAATCCCGACCTTGACGCTCAGCTCTGTGCCGAGAACATCGCTTCCCAGCTTGAGAAGAGAACGTCCTTCAGAAAAGCCATGAAATCCGTTATGCAGCGCACGATGCGCGCCGGTGCTCTCGGAATCAAGGCCGCCTGCGGCGGACGTCTTGGCGGAGCTGAAATTGCCCGCACCGAGCAGTATCACGAAGGAACCATCCCGCTGCAGACGCTGCGCGCCGACATCGACTACGGTTTTGCCGAAGCGAACACCACTTACGGAAAGATCGGCGTAAAAGTCTGGATCTATAAAGGCGAGGTGCTGCCTGTTGCAAAGGCCGCTCCTGCCGCTGAAGGGAGTGCTGAATAATTATGTTAATGCCTAAAAGAGTAAAACATAGAAAAGTTCAGAGAGGCCGTATGAAAGGCAAAGCCTACCGCGGCAATAAAGTCTACGAAGGCGATTACGGTCTTCAGGCTGCTGAATGCGGCTGGATCACCAGCAACCAGATCGAAGCAGCACGTATAGCGCTTACCCGTTCCGTAAAAAGAGGCGGTCAGGTCTGGATCAAGATCTTCCCCGACAAACCGGTAACGAAGAAGCCCGCCGAGACCCGAATGGGTTCCGGTAAAGGATCTCCCGAATACTGGGTAGCAGTCGTAAAGCCCGGCAGAGTCCTGTTCGAGATCGGCGGAATACCCGAAGAGCAGAGCAAGGAAGCCCTCAGACTGGCAATGCACAAACTCCCGGTAAAATGCAAGATCATCGCTAAAGAAGAAGCAGCTGAAGCTGCGGCTCCGGCGGAGACAGAAACGGAGGCGAACGCATAATGAAAGCAAAAGATTACAGAGAAAAGATCCGTAAAATGTCCGTTGAAGAACTCCGGGCGGAAGAGCAGGAACTGAAAGCTCAGCTGTTCAAGCTTCGCTTCAAAGGCGCAACATCCCCGATCGACAATCCCGTACAGGTTCGCTATATCAAAAGAGATATTGCCCGCGTGAGAACAGTCATCAGGGAAAAACAGCTCTCAAATGAGCAGTGATGTTTCGGAAGGAGGTAATTCAATTGGCAGAAAGAAATTTGAGAAAGACCATGATCGGTGTTGTCACCAGCGATAAGATGGATAAGACGATCGTTGTCACCGTATCCGACAGCGTAAAGCACCCGCTCTATCAGAAGGTCGTTAAAAGAACGTATAAATTGAAGGCTCATGACGAAGCAAACGAAGCTCATGTGGGCGATACCGTCGAAGTAATGCAGACCAGACCTCTCAGCAAGGACAAGCGTTACAGACTGGTGTCGATCATCGAGAAGGCTCGCTGAGGCACAGGAGGTAGGACGTTATGATACAAGTACAGACAATGCTTAAAGCGGCGGACAATACCGGTGCCAAAGAGCTTATGTGTATTAAAGTTTTAGGCGGCAGCAAGAGACGTTATGCCAACATCGGCGACGTTATCGTCTGCTCCGTAAAGACTGCCACTCCCGGCGGTATGGTTAAGAAGGGCGAAGTCGTAAAGTGCGTTATCGTTCGCACCAAGCGCGGTATCCGCAGAAATGACGGAACACACATCCGCTTCGACGAAAACGCGGCAGTCCTCATCAAAGAGGATAAGAACCCCCGCGGCACACGTATCTTTGGCCCTGTGGCAAGAGAACTTAGAGACGACGATTACATGAAGATCGTTTCTCTGGCACCTGAAGTGCTGTAATGTACAGGAGGGTAAATTTATGAATATTAAAAAAGGCGATAAAGTTTACGTGATCGGTACACGCAGCAGCAAGGCTAAAGAAGGCAAGGTCCTTGCGGTAGACGTTAAGAACGAGACCGTCGTTGTAGAAGGCTACAATATGATCTCCAAACACGTTAAGGCGAGATCGGCTGCGGACCAGGGCGGCATCATCAAAAAAGAAGGCCCCGTACACGTTTCCAACGTTATGGTCATCTGCCCTTCGTGCGGAAAACCCACCAGAGTCGGACATAAAGTCGTTGTCAACGGCGATACCAAGACGAAGGTGCGCGTATGCAAGAAGTGCGGCGCTGACATCAAGACACCTATTGACCGCTGATCATCGAGGAGGCTGAATCATGTTAAGACTTAAAGAAAAGTATATAAACGAAATTGCCCCCGCAATGATGGAGCAGTTCAAGTATAAGAGCAAGATGGAGATCCCGAAACTCGTGAAGATCGTTATCAACATGGGTCTGGGTGAAGCGAGAGAGAATCCGAAGGCCGTCGAGTCCGCGTGCGGAGATCTGATGAAGATCACAGGTCAGAAGCCCGTCGTCACCAAAGCCAAGAAGTCCATCGCTAACTTCAAAGTACGTGCCGGAATGAACGTCGGCTGCAAAGTCACCCTTCGCGACCTTCGCATGTACGTTTTCGCAGACAAGCTCATCAACATCGCGCTTCCGCGTATCCGTGACTTCCACGGCGTACCGGCCAACGCTTTTGACGGCCGCGGAAACTACGCTCTCGGACTTAAAGAGCAGATCATCTTCCCCGAGATCGAATACGATAAGATCGATAAAGTAAGAGGAATGGACATCATTTTCGTCACGACCGCTAAGACTGACGAAGAGGCCCGCTGCCTGCTCAAACTCATGGGCATGCCCTTTGAAAAGAACTGATCGGAGGTAAATCATGGCAAAGTTATCAATGAAGCTTAAACAGCAGAGAACGCCCAAATATTCCACCAGAGCATACACCAGATGCAAGATCTGCGGACGCCCTCATGCTTATCTGAGAAAATACGGAATTTGCCGTATCTGCTTCCGTGAACTGGCATACAAGGGCCAGATCCCCGGTGTCAGAAAAGCCAGCTGGTAAAAGGAGGAAATCGCTATGCAAATCACAGACGTAATTGCTGACATGCTCACCAGAATACGCAATGCAGGAACTGCCAAACTTCCGACAGTGGATATACCCGCATCCAACATCAAGCTCGCGATTGCCAACATCCTTCTGGAAGAGGGCTATATCACTGAAGTTAAGAAGATCGAAGACGAGAAACAGGGAGTTATCCGCCTTACACTGAAATATACGGCTAATAAGAAGTCCGTCATTTCCGGTATCAAGAGGATCTCCAAACCCGGTCTGCGCGTTTACGCGGGCGCCGAAGACATGCCTAAAGTATTAGGCGGTCTGGGTATCGCCATCATCTCCACTTCCCAGGGCATTATGACCGATAAAAAGGCCAGAAAGCTCGGGATCGGCGGAGAAGTAATGGCTTACGTATGGTAATAATCTGAAAAGGGTTCCCCGGAGCGCTTACGCAGCGCCCGGAGAGCTCGGAATTTTAAGATTGGAGGATATTATTAATGTCAAGAATCGGTAAACAACCCATCGCCATTCCCGCAGGCGTCGAAGTAAAGCTTGCGGAGGGCAATACCCTTACCGTTAAGGGACCGAACGGCGAAATGACCCGTTCTTTCCATCCCACTATGACGATCAAAGTGGAAGACGGAAAAATCACTGTTGAAAGACCCAGCGACGATAAATTCGAGCGTTCGCTCCACGGTCTCACCAGATCACTCATTCACAATATGGTTGACGGCGTAACGAAAGGCTTCACCAAGAAGCTCGAGATCAACGGCGTAGGTTACAGAGCAGTTTCCCAGAACGGAAACCTCGTGCTGTACCTCGGTTACTCCCACAGCATCGAAATGGTTCCGCCCGCCGGAGTCAAGGTAGAAGTGCCCGATCAGAACCACATCACCATCATCGGCTGCGACAAGCAGGTCGTAGGTGAGTTTGCCGCTAAAGTGCGCGGCAAGAGACCGCCCGAGCCGTATAAAGGCAAAGGTATCAAATATTCCGACGAGCACATCAGGCGCAAAGAAGGCAAGACCGGCGCCTCTAAGAAGTAAGAAGGGGGTTGACTTAATATGGCTAATAAACTCAGTAAAAATCAGGTTCGCCAGAGAAGACATGTGCGCGTAAGACGCAAAGTATCCGGTACTCCCGAGTGCCCGAGACTCAATGTTTTCAGAAGTCTGTCCCATATCTACGCTCAGATAATCGACGACACCACGGGCAAGACGCTTGTATCTGCTTCTACTATGGAAGCGGAAGTTAAAGGCGAAGGCAAATTCGGCGGAAATATCGAAGCCGCGAAAGCTATCGGCAAGCGCATCGCCGAAAAAGCAATTGACGCGGGTATCAAGGACGTCGTTTTTGACCGCGGCGGTTATCCGTATCACGGCAGGATCCAGGCACTTGCTGATGCTGCACGTGAAGCCGGCCTTAACTTTTAATCGCAAGGAGGAGCAATATGGAACATAATAATTCTAATAATTCCAATACGAGCGAATTCAAAGAGAAGCTTGTTCATCTCGGAAAAGTGACTAAGGTTGTTAAAGGCGGCCGTAACTTCAGATGGAGCGCGCTCATCGTTGTCGGCGACGAGAACGGCAGAGTAGGCGTTGGCCTCGGAAAAGCAGCGGAAGTAACCGAAGCAGTCCGCAAAGGAACCGAAGATGCGAAGAAGAATCTGATCACCGTACCTATGGTTGGTACGACGATCCCTCACGAGATCATCGGCGAGTTCGGAGCAGGCAGAGTACTGCTCAAGCCCGCTGCAGAAGGTACCGGAGTTATCGCGGGCGGTCCCGTGCGTGCAGTCGTTGAACTTGCAGGTATTAAAGACATCCGTACCAAATCGCTGCGTTCCAACAATCCTCATAACATGGTCGAAGCCACGATCGAAGCTCTCAAACAGCTTAAGACTGTTGAAGAAGTTTCCGCTCTTCGCGGCAAAGCCATCGATGAGATTATGTAACAGGGGGTTCGGACAATGGCACTTAAAATCACATTGATCAAAAGTACAAACAAGGTTGTTGAAAAGCAGAAAGCTACCGTAAAGGCTCTCGGCCTTAAGAAGATCGGCAGCTCCGTGACCCAACCTGATAACCCCCAGACCAGAGGCATGATCAACGTAGTGTCTCATCTGGTAAAAGTGGAAGAGATCTGACAGGAGGGCTTTACTGATGAAAATTTATGAATTACAACCAGGACCGGGCGCAAACGCCGAGGCTTACAGAAAAGGCCGCGGACACGGTTCGGGCAACGGAAAGACTGCAGGCAGAGGCCATAAAGGTCAGAAAGCCCGTTCCGGAGGCGGAGTACGTCCCGGTTTCGAAGGCGGTCAGACTCCGCTCTACAGAAGAATGCCTAAAAGAGGATTCAATCGCAAACGCTTTGCCGATGTATACGCCGAATTCAATCTCTACATTATCGACAAGTATTTTGAAGATGGCGATACAGTTAACATGGAAACCCTTGCAGCCAAAGGGCTGATCCGTAAAGAATTCGACGGACTCAGCATTCTGGGCGACGGGGAGCTCGGCAAGAAGGTAACCGTACAGGCCACCCGCTTTACAAAATCCGCAGCTCAAAAGATCGATCAGGCCGGAGGAAAGGCCGAGGTGATCTGAGATGAAGATGTTCGAGGTTATTAAGAACGCCTTCCGGGTTCCCGAACTCCGGAAAAAGATACTAATGACACTCCTACTCATCGTCATTTTCCGCGCCGGGTGCTTTATCGCTATACCCGGACTTAACGCAGAAGCACATGCTGCTTTAGCGGGAAACGGCTTGTTCCGATTCATGGACTTATTGACCGGCGGCGCGTTCCAGCAGGTTTCGCTCTTCTCACTCGGTATAAGCCCGTACATTAACGCATCGATTATTATTCAGCTTCTGACCGTCGCTATCCCGGCTCTCGAAAGATTGTCCAAGGAAGGCGGCGAGGAAGGCAGACAGAAGATCACTCAGATCACCCGTTACGTAACGGTCGGTCTTGCGCTGTTCCAGTCCATAATGCTGTATTTCAACATTCAGGGCAGCACGATCAACCTGTTTGCTCCTACCGGAAAGTTCGATTTCAACACGTTCATGATCGTTATCGTAGCGTTCACTGCAGGTACTGTGTTCCTGATGTGGCTCGGTGAGAAGATCACGGAAGTGGGAATCGGAAACGGTATATCGATGCTGATCTTCGCCGGTATCGTTGCCAACGCTCCCGGCGCGGCAAGGACTCTTTGGGGATACATCTTCGGAATTAAAGGTTCGACCGCCGCTAACGGTGGAAGACTCTCCGGAAGCACAGCGCTCAATATCTCTGTTGTTGTCGCCCTGATCATCGTGTTCCTCGCCGTTATCATTGCCGTCGTCTGGATGGAAGGCGGAGAAAGAAGGATCCCTGTACAGTATGCGAAGCGCGTTGTCGGCCGCAAGATCTACGGCGGGCAGAACACTCACATTCCGCTCAAGGTCAACTCCTCCGGCGTACTTCCCATCATCTTCGCGATGTCAATGCTTCAGTTCCCGGCTACCATCGTGGCTTTCATCGGAAAGTCGAATGCTACAAAAGGCTTCGCGGGCTTCATCAACAACTTCTCGAAGGGCAATACCTGGGGCTACGTTATCGTGTATGCGGTACTTATCGTGCTGTTCACATTCTTCTATAACATAGTCTACTTCGACCCGAACGACATGGCTAATAACCTGAAGAAGAACGGCGGCTTCGTTCCCGGCATCAGACCCGGACAGCCTACCGCTGACTTCATCAAGACTTCTTCCAGAAGACTTACCTGGTTCGGTTCGATCTTCCTCGCTGTACTCGCCGTATTCCCGACGGTCATCCAGATCATCTCCAGCTACTTCAGCAAAGAGATCGGATCTGTTAACCTCTGGTTCGGCGGCACGACGGTGCTGATCCTTGTAGGCGTTGCGCTTGAGACTGTAAAGCAGCTCGAAGCACAGCTTCTCATGAGAAACTACAAAGGTTTCCTTGACTGATTAAATTTTAAGACAGAACATCCGTGCAGCAATTGACCGCGGGTGTTCTGTCTGCTCTTATGTTTAAAGTAAACAGGAGAACGTATAGATTATGAACCTGATTTTTCTCGGCGCCCCCGGCGCAGGCAAAGGAACGGCGGCAACGAAGCTTTCCGAGCTTCTCGATATTCCGCATATTTCTACAGGCGATATCTTCAGGACCAATATCTCCAACGGTACCGAGCTGGGCAAGCTTGCCGATCAGTACATTTCGAAGGGGAATCTGGTTCCTGACGACGTGACGATCGGGATGGTAAAAGCGAGATTGTCCGAACCGGAATGCCAGAAAGGCTTCATCCTTGACGGCTTTCCGCGCACGCTCGGACAGGCCGAAGCACTTGACCGTTTCCTTGCGGAAGACGGAAGAAAGATCGACCGCGCCATAGATATCGTGCTGAGCGAGGCGACGCTCGTCGAACGCCTGACGAACAGGCGCGTATGTGTCGCGTGCAAGCTTTCGTACAACCTCAAGACCCATAAGATCGCGGACAATACCTGTCCGGTCTGCGGCGGTTCGCTCATAATGCGCGACGACGATAACCCGCAGGTCATTGCGGCAAGGATGGTCGCCTACCATAAAGATACCGAGCCGCTCATCGATTACTACGTACGTTCCCGCAGGCTCGTGCGCGTCAACAGCGAGGAGAAGATCGCGGATACTTTCGCGAATATTCTTACGGCGCTTGAGATCAGAGGGATTAAAATATGATCACGATTAAGTCGCACAGGGATATTGAGCGCATGATCGACGCCGGAAAAGTGCTTCAGGAAGTATTTGCGCTACTTTGTGAAAAAATTTCTCCAGGAATTACGACAAAAGATATTGACAAAATTGCCAGAGAGTGTATAATAAAGAATGGCGCGCTTCCGTCGTTCCTAGGCGTGCCGAACTATTTTGGCGGGATCGATTTCCCCGGGGCTGTATGTGCGTCAGTAAATGAAGAGCTGATACCCGGCATTCCGGGGGACAGAATCGTTAAAGACGGAGACATCGTAAGTGTTGACGTCGGTGCGATACTGAAAGGCCTTCAGGCCGACGCCTGCCGGACGTATCTTGTGGGGAACGTTGCCGAGGAAGCCAGACGGCTGGTAAAAGTTACTGAAGAGTGCTTTTTCAAGGCTTTGGAGCAATGTTACGCCGGAAACAGGATACGGGATATTTCAGGAGCGGTTCAGGATCACGCGGAAAGTAACGGCTACTCCGTCGTCAGGGAATACACCGGACACGGCATCGGACGCGAAATGCACGAAGATCCCGAGGTCCCGAATTTCAGAACGGCTCGAAGAGGGCCGAGGCTGGAGCCGGGAATGGCCATCGCCATCGAGCCCATGATAAATATGGGCGGATATGAAGTGGAAGTGGCCGCTAATAAATGGACTGTATATACAAAAGACGGGAAGCTTTGCTCGCATTATGAAAACACTGTCATTATAACAGCGGGGGAGCCGATCGTAACGACACTTTAAGCATTCTGTGCGCATAGGAGGAATTGCAGCTTGTCGAAAGAAGACGTGATCGAAGTTGAAGGCGTAGTGCAGGAAGTATTACCTAACTGCGTTTTTCGTGTTGCGCTTGAGAACGGTCATGTGGTGATTGCCCACGTGTCCGGTAAAATCAGAACAAATTACATAAGAATTGTTAAAGGCGACTCCGTGACGATGGAACTGTCTCCGTACGATCTGAGCCGCGGGCGCATTGTCCGCAGAAGATGATACACTGATGCGTATGATCTTTTGCGCTGCGTTAGTTTATAAGAGTGGGAGGAAATCATAATGAAAGTAAGACCATCCGTTAAACCTATCTGCGATAAATGCAAGGTTATTAAGAGAAAAGGCAAAGTCATGGTCATCTGCGACGCTTATCCGAAGCACAAGCAGAAGCAGGGCTGACATCACGTTTGCACTTGACCCGGGAACAGGGGGATAAGTGCGTATATTTCTTGACTATTCTCATTTTGCGGTGCGGCTGCATGCATAGACATGAACCTCAAAATGTTAATATAGAGATTTGAAAAAGGTTTTAAATTTTTTGGAGGTGTATTAACACATGGCTCGAATTGCAGGCGTGGATTTACCCAGAGATAAACGCATCGAGATCGGACTGACCTACATTTACGGCATCGGCCGTACGAAGTCTAAAGAGATCCTTGCTAAAACAGGTGTGGATCCCGACGTCAGAGTAAAAGATCTGACTGAAGATGACATCGGTAAATTAAGAGATGTCATAGATAAAGAATATACCGTAGAAGGTGACGTACGCAGACAGACAGCGCTTAATATCAAGCGTCTGATCGAGATCAACTGCTACAGAGGCAGACGCCACAGAATGGGTCTCCCCGTACGCGGACAGCGCACCAAGACCAATGCCAGGACCAGAAAAGGCCCCAGCAAGACGGTCGCCGGTAAGAAGAAATAAGGAGGGAATGAATTATGGCTGCACCTAAAAGAGCTGTAAGAGGCAAGAAAAAAGAGCGTAAATATATTGAAAACGGCCAGGCTCATATCCGCTCCAGCTTCAACAACACTATCGTAACTATCACCGATTCCAACGGAAACACGATTTCATGGGCCAGCGCAGGCGGCCTCGGTTTCCGCGGATCTAAAAAGAACACTCCCTTCGCCGCTCAGTCTGCCGCTGAAACAGCCGCCAAGGCTGCTATGGAGCACGGGCTGAAGACCGTCGAGGTCTTTGTTAAAGGCCCGGGTCAAGGTCGCGAATCCGCTATCCGTGCGCTTCAGGTCGCCGGTCTCGACGTCACGATGATCAAAGACGAGACTCCGATTCCTCACAACGGATGCAGACCGCCCAAGAGACGCAGAGTTTGATCAGGTAAAGGAGGAAAACTACTATGGCAAAGAATATGCAGCCCATTGTTAAACGCTGCAGAGCGCTGGATATTTCCCCCGCAGTAATGGGCTATACTAAAAAATCTAAAACTGGATCCAATAAACGCAATCCCGGCGGACAGAGGAGACATAAGAAGAGCGAGTACGCAAATCAGCTCAGTGAGAAGCAGAAGGTAAAATTCGTATACGGCATTCTTGAAAAACAGTTCAGAATGTACTACGAAAAAGCCGCTAAAACGCGCGGCATTACCGGTGAGATCCTTCTTACGACTATTGAGCGCCGCCTTGATAACGTCGTATTCCGCCTTGGACTTGCCCGTACGCGCAGAGAAGCACGTCAGCTTGTCACTCACGGATTTTTCGCTGTTAACGGCAAAGCTGTAAACATTCCTTCCTACCTTGTTTGCGCAGGAAACGTCATCACAGTCAGAGAAAAGTACAGAAGCAACGAAGCTCTGAAAGTCATCCTCAGCGAGACTTCCGGCCGCCTGCTTCCTCAGTGGCTCACATTTGACGCAGAGGCGCTTGAAGGAAAAGTTACTGATATGCCTAAACGCGAAGACATCGATTTCCCTGTACAGGAGCATCTGATCGTCGAGTTGTACAGCAAATAATATTCATCTTCATTATTACAAAAGGAGGAGTAATCTGTGAGCGATAAGGTACAGCCAAACATTGAATGTGTGGAAACCGATGAACTGGAAACTTACGGCAAGTTTGTCGTGGAACCTCTCGAAAGAGGCTATGGCATCACACTGGGTAACTCATTAAGAAGAATACTTTTGTCGTCGCTTCCGGGGTCGGCTGCTCTGAACGTAAAAATTGAAGGTGTGAGTCACGAATTCTCTACTATTCCCGGCGTTGTGGAAGACGTAACCGAGATCGTACTTAATATCAAGAGCGTTGGATTCAAGCTTTATTCCGAAGGCAATAAAATGGTTTATTTAAAAGCCAGCGAGCGCGGCGTAGTTACCGCGGGCGATATCGTCTGCGATGCCGACGTTGAGATCCTGAATCCGGATCAGTACATCTGCACCATGAACGGTGACGGAGTGCTTGACATTCAGATGGAAGTCGGGACGTCAACGGGCTGGCGTTCAGCTGATAAGAATAAGACGGATAATATGGCTATCGGCGTTATCCCGATCGATTCTATCTTTACACCGGTTAAGAAGGTCAACTATTTCGTTGAGAACACCCGTGTAGGAAACATGATCGATTACGATAAACTTACGCTTGAAGTATGGACCAACGGTGCTCTTACGCCGCGTGAAGCGATCGGACAGAGCGCTCAGATACTTGTTGACCAGCTGCAGCTGTTCATGGACTTCAATTCCACCGCTCCCGAACGCAGGGCCGCAGTGGAAAACATTGTCCCCGATGTCGACGGCACAAATCTGGACATGAGCATCGACGATCTTGACCTTTCCGTACGTTCCTTTAACTGCCTTAAGAGAGCCGGAGTAAACACTGTAGGCGATCTGGTAAACAAGACCGAGGAAGAGATGATCAAGGTTCGTAACCTTGGCAGAAAGTCTTTAGAGGAAGTTATATATAAACTTAATTCTCTTGGCCTTTCGCTTAAATCGAGTGAAGAATAATTTTGGAGGTAAATAAACCATGGGATACAGAAAATTAGGCCGCAGGGCTGATCAGAGAAAAGCCATTTTAAGAGGCCTTACCACGGCGCTTCTGGAGAACGGCAGAATCGTTACTACCGAGACCCGCGCGAAGGAAGTTCAGAGCATCGTTGAGCGTCTTATTACCTCAGCCGTTAAAGAGGCCGATAACTTCGAGACCAAGCAGGTGAAGGTCAGCAAAGTGCCTGTAGATTCAAAGGGTAAAAAGCTCACCGTAGTCGTGACGTCCAAGAATGGCCGCAAGTTCACGAAATTCGCTGACCGCGAAGTAACGACCGAACTTGTACGCGTTGACAAACCTTCCCGCTTAGCCGCAAGAAAGCTTGCCGCAAGCTGGATCTACAAGACGAAAAATGCCGACGGCGAGAACAGCCTCGTTGTCAACAAACTTTTCGACGAGCTCGGACCGAAATACAAGGATCGCAAGGGCGGCTACACCAGGATCTATAAGACCGGCGCACGCCGCGGCGATGCTGCTCCGATGGCAATCATCGAACTGGCTTGATCCATTTATACGTTTAATATGTTTAAAGAAGCAGAGGCCGAGTTGTGCCTCTGCTTTTTTATGGAAGAAGATCATATGCAGCGGGCGCGAAGGAAGCGTTACGCGAGCGTTACGGTCCTGACAGAAAAAGGTACTGTATTGAAAGAAACGCCATTTGATATTATAATAGCACAAGATAAACAACTGATACACGGTGACAGACTCACAGAATAACAGACGGAGGAAACGTTATGTTGACAGCCGAAGCGAACGATACAAATAGGATCTGGGATATATTGACCTCGCACAAGGCAGTACTGACGTACGCGATAATATTGACTGCGGCGGTGGCGGCGATAATGATCCTGATAATTGTCCGCGATATAAGCGACGCAAAAATGCGGGAAAGAGATAAAAAACGGCGCGGTGACAACGTCAGATTCAACAGACTCACAGAGCTCGATGAAAACGCCGCACGGCTCAGGTCCAGGGGCGGAGCGGATTATAAAGGAGACCTCACCCGGTTATGCGAAGAATTCAGAAACTTCGCCGCATCACAAATGGGCCTATACTACGAAATATCCACGATAAGAGCATTTATTTCATCACTGGCCGTGACAAAACTCGTGATACTTCAGGGAATGTCCGGAACCGGAAAAACGTCGCTGCCATACGCGTTCGGAAAATTTGTTGACAGCAGTGCGGCAATAATTCCCGTGCAGCCTTCATGGAAAGACAAAACGGATATGCTCGGCTATTATAACGAGTTCACGGACAATTTCACCGAGACCGAACTGTTATGCAAACTCTACGAAGCAAATATTGACGACCGCGTCCATATGGCGGTACTGGACGAAATGAATATTGCCCGCGTCGAATACTATTTCGCCGAATTCCTGTCCCTGCTCGAACTGCCGGATCCCAAAAGCCGCCTGGTCGAAGTAATATCGTCACGCCGCAAAACCGATCCGGAACTTTTAAAAGACGGAAAACTGCTCATACCTGAAAATGTATGGTTCATCGGAACGGCAAACAACGACGATTCAACGCTGGCGATATCAGATAAAGTCTACGACAGGTCGATGGTCCTCGAACTCAGCAGACGCGCTACTCCGTTTATTGCGCCTGAAACGGAACCGCTTCGCATCACGTACAAAAAACTCACCGAACTGTTCCACGAAGCAGAAGCGGCTCACATTTCTGAGACCTCCCGCGCCAGGATAGAACAGCTCGACGAATACCTGATCGACAAACTTCAGATAACGTTCGGCAACAGAGTGATGCGCCAGACTGAAAAATTCGTGCCCGTATACGCCTCGGCAGGAGGAAGTGAAACGGAAGCGATAGACCTGATCCTCTGCAAAAAAGTTCTGAGAAAACTTGAAAACCTGAACCCGGTATACGTAGGGTCAAAAGCAGAAGACCTGCTCGAAAAAATAAAAGAACTGTTCGGAGAAAAAACCATGCCACTTTGCACGGAATACGTCTCCCGCTACATCCGGAGCTGACGGACGATGAAAACAGATTACAGCGGCGATACGGCTTTATACAGAATAATATGCGAACTTGACAAGCTGTCTGAACGAGGCGTGAAAGGCAGCCGCGGGCTCGACTGCGCCTTTGGCGAGGCTGGAAAAGGAGAAGCAGCCGGAACTGAAAACGCTCCGGGCGATGTCAAAGGCGGCACCGGACCCGAATTTTCAGTAAGCGCCGTAAGGCAGCACTGCACAGTAAAAACAGATTGGATCGAACGGATCGAAAACGCAATGCCGTACGTTGAAAAAGCCGTGGAACAATCCCGAAGCCTGCTGAGAAAAGAAGGGGACGTCGTAAGGATCGACAAGGCAAAACACTTCTCAAAGGAATCGATAACACACCTTGCAAAAAACAGCAGCGCAATAAAACGCGTAGAAGAAGGAAAAGTTTTCCCCGAAGAAATTTACGTCACGGAAAACGAAGACGAATTTGCTATTTACGAGAACCGGTTCCTGTACATGGTGCTGGGACAACTCAGATCGTTCGTCAGTCTCCGGCTTTCAGAGATCAAAAAAGCTGCCGAGGGCAACGGCATCTGTATAAAAGTATCGTGTTCCGGCTCAAAAAGCGGAGAGAGCGCGTCATATTATCTCGAAATGAAAGAAAGCAGCAGAAGCGGATCATTCGCCTCGTCTGCAGATTTTCGTGAAACGGTCGCTCGGATCGAAGAGATCCTGGACAGGACGGACGGCCTGCTCGCAGTGCAGCTGATGCGCGATCTTGCTACGGCACCGAAACTGATACCGCCCGTGATCCGGACAAACATTATAAAAAACAATACCGATTTCGCAGCGGTTTTTGAACTGCATTCGTACATGAACGTTGTGGGAGACGCGGGATTTGAAGTAGAACGTGAAGAAACCGGCCTCGAAAAACTGGACAGGCACACCAGGAACGTGATCCGCATGACCGCGCTGATACAGCTTTTCGCGGGATATCAGGGAGCTTTCGAAAACTGGGAATACTGGCGGAAAGAACTTGAACGGGAAGACGCTGAATTACAGCTGACCAAACTGCTTCAGAAGAATGCCCTCATCGAAAGAAAGCGAGCTGAACTTTACGCGTCACATTTAGATGAAACGGCGTACACGAAACTGCTTGAAGAAAAGCTTGCCGAGAACACCATGGAACTTGAAAAAACGCTGAACGAAAAAGTCGAACTGATCGGCCGCCAGATCATACAGGAAGAAGAACAAAAGCGCATTGAAGCAGAAAACGGCAGACTGAGGCAGGAAATAATTGACGTCCGCGCAACTTCAATGCGCCAGATAAGAGAGACTGTCGAAAAAAAAGAACAGGAATACCGGGAAGAAATTGACCGCGAACGCGAAAAAAACCTTGCCGCTTTGGAGGCGGCAAAAAAAGAATGGGACGAAGAGCGCAGTCTGCTAAAAGGAAGACTGCGCGCCAGGGGTATCGCGGACAATGACGCGGGATCGCCGGAGGATATATCCGACCGGGCGGGCTTCATAGAACTCGAAAAAGAAAAAGAAGCATTCGACAGATATTTTAAGGAACAGTGGAAGCGGAACAAGCGGATCATCAGGAAAAACGTCCGTAAGGCGGAAGAAAAAGCGGGAGAAGACGTCAAATGAAAAAAGCCGTTATACGCAGCGTAATACTTGTCATCGCGGCCATGTTCGTCCTGGCCGTTGGAACACTGTTTTGCTTAAGCATCGCCGGACACGACAACGCCAGCGCTCCCGAAGGCTGGAACATAACTCTGATGATGCCCGAGAACGCTGCCATCGTCACCGCGGTAATCATGATCGTCCTCGCGGCATCCTCCGCGCTGCTCGCTGCTGTGCTGCTTATATCAGTCATAAAAATAGAACTGACAGCCCGCGCAGAGAAAAAAGAAAACCGCAAGACCCGCTTTACGAGGCTCGCATCGATCGACCGGCAGGAGACGGAAAAAGGAAAGGAAAACGGCAGATCTTCAAAAACACGCCCCGGAGCCCCGGAAACGCCCTTTAATATAACACTGGAAGAATTCACGGAAGGATTCAGAAACTTCGCTGCAGGGCAGCTGGGGCTGTTTTACGACCGCTCTGTGATCCGTACATACGTAGCGGCGATGGCAGCGTCAAGGCTCACCATACTCCAGGGCATTTCCGGTACCGGAAAAACGTCGCTGCCGTACGCTTTCGGCAAATATGTAAACAACCCTGCGGTGGTAATGCCTGTGCAGCCTTCATGGAAAGACCGGAGCGATCTGCTGGGCTACTACAACGAATTCACCGATTCGTACACCGAAACGGAAATGCTCACGCAGCTTTACCGCGCAAACTACGACGGGAAAATATACGTGATCGTACTGGACGAGATGAATATCGCACGCGTCGAATACTACTTCGCGGAATTTTTATCACTGCTCGAACTTCCTGACCGCACGTCGCGCCGGATACGGGTGACTTCCGACAGCCGCCCGTCCGATCCGGAATTGTTTGAGGGCGGAACATTACTGCTCCCGGACAACGTCTGGTTTGCGGGGACGGCGAACAACGACGATTCGACGCTGGCAATATCAGACAAAGTATACGACCGCGCGTTCGTGATCGATCTGAACAGCCGCGCAAATCCGTTTCCGGCCGCATCCTCCGGGCCGTCGTCGATCACCGCAGCCGAGCTTCAGGTGCTTTTCGAAAAAGCGGTTGCCGACTATCCGCTTTCAGAACAGCTGCGAGATCGCCTGTTTGCCGCAGACAAATATCTTTCTGAGCGTGTTGGAATTTCGTTCGGTAACCGCACTATGCGCCAGCTCGAAAAATTCGTACCGGTCTATATTGCCGCGGGCGGAGACGAAGATCAGGCTGCAGACACGGTGATCTGTCACAAGATACTGCGCAAGATGGAAGGACTTAACCCCGTGATATGCAGACGCGAGGCCGAAGGTATACGCATAGAACTCCGCACGCTGTTCGGACCGGGAAAGCTCCCGGAGTGCGAAGCGTATTTAGACAGAATAATTTCAGGAGAACGATAATATGGAAGACGAACGGAATAAATTGACCGCCGAAGAAGAAAAAGCGAGGATGAGATCTCTCATACTTGCCCTGGCGGGATTTATAACCGCAGCGGCTGTGATTGCCGCCGTGCTGTTCGCCTGCGCCCGCGCAGGGATACTCAGGGAAAGCGGAGAAAGAACATCCAATACCTCCGAAACAGCGTTTTCTGAACCTCCCGAGCCGGAAGAAATATTTAAATTCGAGCCTATCGATGAAGGAAGCGAGGCAGTTTTAAGCGTCATAAACTCAGAATTCAGAAAAGTCGACGATGGCAGCGCATACGTCCGGCTCATAGCTATGAACCAGGGCAATACAGTAATTAAGGTCCGAAAGGCCTCCTGCATATTATATGACCGCAAAGGCAGGTGCGTTGGTCAATATATACTTTCAGAAGATTATATTCTTTACTCAACGCTCGTGTCTTACGGAGACGGTATAGGCGAACTGAGCACATCCGCCCGGATCGACGTGCCCCAAGAGACAGCTGATGCTAAATTTTATATAGAATGGGAAGACTATAAGGGCAGACGCGCTAATATGATCGTTTCTCCCTCGTCCGGCAGAGATGATATAGCACCTTCTTCGGCGGTACCGGTCATGCATAAGCCGCATTCGGAGCATTTTGCGGGGTGAACGGGATGTATGACGAGTACGTAAAGAAAATCGAAAAGCGCGTAAGAAGACAGAATGCGGCAAAAAAATGGCTGAAAAAACATATTGTCCACATAGTTGTTTTCGTTGCTTTTACGGTGGCCGCTGCGGCGGCGATCATGTATTTCTCAGGCACATATCTGCGAAAATTGTCCGGCGGCGGAGGTGTCTACGGCGATATTCACAGCGCCGGAACGAATGCGTTTCTGAGCAGGGTCAGTTACTCTGTCACTGAGAATTCCGGGAGTGAAAACGCCGCGGCCATACCTGTACCGGATCCGTCTGCTATACCGCTGAAAGCGGGTAATTATAAGTTAGAAGCAAAGACCGTAAATCCGTTCGGCATAAAACGCACTCAGGAAATAAATATCAGTATCGAAAAACGATCCGCGGCTGTATCGCTCATGCCGATCACGTTCGCATACGGCGACGATCCGTCTTTCGAACAAATTTTCGCGGCAGGCGCGATACGTACTGAAAATCTTGCCCCGGGTGATAATATCAGCCGGATCGAATTTGATTATGACGCTCTGCCAGGTGATAGAGAAGTGCGTATCTGTGCATTGACGGTCGTCAATGCGGCAGGCGAGGACGTTACGGATTCGTATCTGCTGACGCTCTCGGGGGCACGGTGGGAGATCACCAAACGTCCGGTAACGATACGCTCCGGAGACGCAGAAAAAATATTTGACCGCGGGCCTGCCGGATCAGACGTGTTCGAAATAAGCGAAAAAGGACCTGCACCAGGCGACGAGATCATTGTCACGTTTGACGGCGAAAAACCGGTCGAGCCCGGAACTTACGACAATGTGTTCAGCGTCAATGTCCTTCGGGACGGATATGACGTGACCGACAGGTACGAAATTGTGAAGGAGTTTGGAAAGCTGACGGTCAATAAGATCGAGCTGCTTATTTCTTCAAAAAGCGCAAACAAAATATACGACGGAAAACCGTTCAGCACGGACGAATACGGCTTTGCAATTAAAAAAGGCGAACTGCTGGACGGGGACGAGATCACTTTCATTCCGCCTGAAAAAGTCACTGCCGGGACGTTCGCAAATAAACCTGAAGTGCTGATATATGATACCGTTGAAGGCAGGGAAGTAACAGAAGACCATTATGTTATCACGTATGATACCGGGGTCATAACAATAGAAAAGCGCAGCATTACACTCAGAAGCCAGGACGGAGAACCGTTCGTGTACGATGCGGAGTACCACGATTTCAGAGAAGTGAATATAACCGAAGGAACGCTTGCCGAAGGCGACACTATTTTTTATAGAAATTTCGCGCGCATCGTTCATTCGGGCGAGTTCAAAAACACGTTTTCGGAAGTGATCTACAGTCCGTCCGGGGACAACGTCCACGACAGCTATAATATCACCCACGAATACGGAACCATCAAAGTTGAAAAACGCAACGTCACGATCGAGATCGGTTTTTTCCACCGCGGGCACAGGCCGGAATACTGGGCGACCGCTAAGGTCATTAAAGGTAGTATTGCCGGAGAGGATCATTATGAGATCATCAATTCTACGATACCCGATACGGTCAAGATAAAGCAGCTGCCGGAGCTCGTCGATGTGAAGATCACGAACTGGAACGACATAACTGAAAGAACAAATGACTATAATATAGACATCGTATTTGACATTGATGAAGAAGAGCTGCTAAGACAAAAGCGGGAGAGCCACGGAATCGATGTCGATAATGATGATCATAGCGAGCCCGCTTCCGCTGTGCTTTCTCCGGAGATACCGTTAGAGGGTTTTGCGCCGGATGATAAAACGGTTTTAGGCATCGTCCGGAGCAGGCGCAGCGGGCAGATATACCTAAGGTTGAAAAGCTACTGGCAATACGAATATACTTCCTGGGGAGAGCCTGCACAGATGAGTTTGCTCAATTCCGGAGCCGAAGGAAACGACCCCGTAAACTTCCTTCACTTTACACTTATCCGGAATGGTTTCAGGCCGGTCAATGAAGTTACGGTGAAGGATCTTATGAAAGACGGGATAACGCCTGTTCCTTATTTTGCATACGGGATCCCTGCCGGGGGCAGCGATGAGATATCCTTAGATGGTTTTATTCCGGGAGAATACCGCGATGAATGCGCTTACAACCAGATCACAGGACTCAGCACGACCGTGCTTGCCGGTCTGAAAAAATCTTACTACGGCGAATATGATAATCTGGCGAGCATATACCAGATCCTGCCGGATGACACGGCAAGCAGAATGCGTGAAATACTTGCAGACGCAGGAATATTGTATGAGCGGAATTCACCTGATATCATCGAGAAGGTCGCGGATTTTATCAGATCCTCGGCAAAATACAATTTGAGATTTGAACCGATTCCGGATGGTGAGGATCCGGTGATATATTTCCTTACTGAATCGAAAGAAGGCATCTGTACTCACTTCGCTTCGGCTGCGACGGTTGCCTACAGAGCAATGGGTATACCAGCCAGATACACTACAGGCTTCTTGGTTAACGCTACGGATACTCAATTCGGAAACAGTTATACCGGCGCTAACGCCCACGCGTGGGTCGAGGTGTACGTAAATGGCGTGGGGTGGGTGCCCGTTGAAGTCACACCTCCGGCATCAGGCGAAAACGGCGTTCCGGGTAATCCGGGCGGAGATCCGTCATTCGTTACTCCTGATCCCGAGCAGATCATCACCTACAACGTCCTTTATGTCACGATGGAAAGCAGATCTAAAAAATATGACGGAGAACCTCTTTTCTCAGAAAAGACCGTCGTGAGGAATCCGGAATTGCTGAAACCGGGGCATACCGTTTCGGCGTCATCAAAGAAAATACTGTTTTCCGGATCGTTGTCCTCTATGCCGGAAGATGTAACAGTGACTGACAGCGAAGGCAATGACGTTACGGATCAGTACGTTATCGAAACAGAACCGTTCGAACTGATCATTGAGCCCGCAAATTATTACCTGGATTCTTTAGTCCTATATGTCGGGGAAACCATAAGCGAAGATGAACTGCTAAAGATCAGCAGCGAGGAACTGGCGGCATTGACACACACTGATATGATGGACCGGTCAGTGCTCGAATTACTGCAGGGGATACAGCCAGACGGATCCGGATACGTAGTCTGCGCATCGGCAGGTGAGTATATACTGTACTCCGATTACGATTTCGGAAACAATTCGAATCAGATCAACATCGAGGAAGCGACCGTAAGGAAGACCGTAAAGATCGAGGCGTTCAGGAACGTGCGCGTTAATGACGCTCCTGCTGATGCTGAAAAGCTTGAAGGCGCCTTTGTGTCTGATGCTCCGGTCACGGTAAGGGGCGAGAACGGCAGGACGTACACGTATCTTGAGATAAGCGCACTGAGCGCACGGAAGGAATTTGACGCGGAATACCTGACAAAGGACGGATACATAATATTGTCCGGATGCCTGAAACCGGGGCACAGGATAGATTATCAGGCCACCGGCAGCCAGCTTTACGTGGGAAGTTCGATGAACAGTTTTAAAAAGTTAAGGATAATCGACGAAGACGGGACCGACGTGACAAACGAATATCTGATCGACTTCTATCCGGCGCTTCTGACCGTGGCCAAAGGAAAGTACGTGCTAAAAGAGGATGCGGAAAAACTGTACGTAGACGTTGACAGCTGGACGGACATATCCGGGAAACAGTGGGTGGAAAATGTTGACAACGTACCTGCCGAGTACCGGCTCTCGCCCGTTCACCGCGGAAACGCAGAATTGTCCGGCGGCAAACTGTTGGGTGTTAATCCTGGAAGCGACGTAATTGACGTACGGATCATTCCGGTTGACCTCAACGGCGACGGCGTCAATGAATTCGGCGAGGCTGCTCTTTCCGTTCCCGTTTCGGTAAAGAAAGCAGATAATAATTTGAATGTGCCGCTCCTGACGGCAGGTACAGCTGCAGGCAGCGCATTGTTCGGGGCCGTGATCTTCCTGCTGCTGCGCACTATGCATAAAAAGAGAAAAGAGGTAGAATATGCACGATAAATTCACGCAAAACGGCAATCTTTTTTACGTTATTGACCCGTACGCCGCTAAAAATAAATACCCCTCAAAAGAGCCTTCCGACAGCCCGCTGCCTCTTTACAAGGATGCGAATGAGCTGCTGCCTGAGCCAGTATGGGAAGGGCATGACGACGCGCTCAGGACGTACGATAAAGCGTGGGAGATAGCGTTCAGGAACCTGCGCAAGGCAAAAAAAGAAGCCGGATTCGTGTCAGACTTCATTGACACCGCGTTCAACGGATTTCTGTTTATGTGGGATTCGTCGTTCATCGTGATGTTCGGCAAATACGGCAGCAAAGCGTTCAATTTCCAACAGACACTTGACAACTTTTATTCGCACCAGCACCGCGACGGTTTCATTAGCCGCGAGATAAACGAACAGGACGGGCGGGAGCAGTTTTCGCGCGATGATCCTGCATCGACGGGCCCGAACGTGCTGCCCTGGGCGGAGTGGGAATACTACCAGACGACGGGGGACGATACGCGCCTCAAAGATATATTCGATCCACTGATGGCGTACCACAGGTGGCTGAGGCTCCACCGTTCGTGGCAGGACGGGACGTACTGGAGCTGCGGCCTTGCGTGCGGTATGGACAATCAGCCGCGCGGCGTGGCAGGGTACGATCCGGGCTCGTCGCACGCGTTTATGAGCTGGATAGATACGTGCGCGCAGCAATATCTGTCGTGCAGGATATTGACAATGATCGCGCGGAAGCTCGGCAGGTCCGGCGAGGCGAAGGAGCTCGAGGACGAGGCGGAGTTTCTGAAGGACGTCATTAACCGGACAATGTGGAGCGAGGATAAGGCGTTTTATTTTGACAGGCGCCGCGACGGATCGCTTAGCGGCGTCAAGACGGTCGGAGCGTACTGGACGCTGCTGGCAGGAATTGTCCCCGACGAACGCAAAGCGCGGTTCATAGCACACCTTAACGACCCGGCGGAATTCAAGCGCCCAAACCGCGTGCCAACGTTGTCCGCGGACGATCCGAACTACCGCGCTGACGGAGGGTACTGGCTCGGTTCCGTATGGGCTCCGACGAACTATATGGTGCTAAAAGGGCTCGAAAACTCCGGCGCGGAGGGAAGCGAAACGCTCGCGTTCGAAATTGCCACCGACTACCTTAAAAACGTTGTCCGCACGTTTACCGAGACCGGCACGCTTTTCGAAAATTATTCGCCCGAGACAGGCGGCAGAGGGAACCCCGCGAAAGATGAATTCGTAGGCTGGACCGGGCTCGCTCCGATCTCGGTGCTGTTTGAATACGTGTTCGGGATTCGGCCGAAAGCGCTGGAAAACAAGATAATCTGGCACGTAAATCTCACCGAAAGGCACGGCATCAGGCGCTATCCGTTCAAGGGAGGAAGCCTTACGCTTCTATGCGGTGCGCGTGCGGACAATGAAACGGTCCCGGCTTTTGAACTTGAAA
>JAGCTF010000221.1 GCA_017963755.1 Clostridia bacterium
ACACTGTCGGTGGGAACGGTGATCCGAAGGCGAGCATCGCCAAAGCGTACGAGATGATGTCCTGTTTTGAGGGACTCGTCGAATTTTACCGCGTTACCGGAAGAGAGCAGGACAGGATGGCGGCGCTGATGCTTCAGGCGAAACTGGTAGCGGAGGAAATAACCGAACTCGGTTCGGGCGGAGCGGATGCACCGTATAATCTCGGCCCCGGTACGGGCGAGCAGTGGAATCTGACGCGCTTCGAGCAGACGAACCCCGATATCGATCTTATGATGGAAACGTGCGTAACCGTTACTTGGATGAAGCTCTGTCTGCAGCTTCTGAGGCTCGAGGGCGATTCGCGGTTTGCGGACAATATCGAGCGCAGCGCTTATAACGCGCTCATCGGTGCGCTGAAGCCCGACGGCCTGTTTTTCGAGTATTTTCCGCGCTTTAACGGCACTAGGAATTTCAAGGTCAATTTTTCTTACAAAGTCGGTGATTTCGACCTCAGCTGCTGTACCGCAAACGGTCCGATGGGCCTCGGGCTGGTGCCGTTTATTGCGTTCATGCAGTCGGACGTCGGTCCCGTGGTCAATTTCTTCTTAAGCGGCAGGGTCCGTTTCGGCAAGATGGTGCTTGATATCCGTTCATGGTTCCCGCGTGAGGGAAGGCTGTCAATGGCGATCAGCGGCGGTGGCTTTTTCGCGGGCAATATCCTGATCCGTATCCCGTGCTATTGCAGGAATTTCCGCGTCATGCTGAACGGGGAAGAGAAGCCTTTCCTCACGATCCCCGGTTATTCCGGTTATGCCGCAGTACCGGGGCCGTTCTGCGAGGGTATGATGATCGACGTCGAATTTGATATAGAAGACGAAATGGTATTGTCAGACCGCTGCTCGAACGCTTCCGGAAACGGACTTGCGCTTCTGCGCCACGGACCGCTCGTGCTCGCACGTGACAGGCGCGTCACGGATATTGACGGCCCCGTTCCGTTCGATCCTCATCCAGTGCTCCGAGAGACCGACCTGCAGGAGGCTTATCTTTATTCCTGCAAATACGGCGGATACGAGTGGATCGATTATCAGTCCGCTGGCGGAACTTGGGATGAGAAGTCGAAGTTCAGAAGTTGGAATGTGAGTTAATTCTGGTTGACTTTAATTGCGTTTACCTTTATAATTACGCAAGCTCCTTAATTGCCCGGCGCAGGGAGTTCAGCAAGGCAGGTGGCGGAAAATCATGTTTACGGACAATTTCTGCAGATACGAATTCAAATTTCCGGTCTCGTATGACGTGATGAACGCCATGATGGAGGATCTGTCTCCATATGTCGAGAAGGACTCATATGCAAATCAACACGGCTTTTACTGTCTTTCAAGCATTTATTTTGACAACGATACCGACCAGTGTTATCACGAGACGATGAACGGTCAGAAGTACCGCCAGAAGATAAGGCTGAGAGTTTACAGAAGCGCGGGCGACCTGAGCGCGGCCGCAGGTATCGATGCAGTGAAGGACGAGCAGATCGGCGGAGACGAGCCTTCGTATTTTGAGATAAAAGCCAAGATCAACGGCCTCGTCGTAAAGCGCAGAGTTAAAATGAAACTCAGGGATTCAATGGCGTTTACCGCATTTACGCAGAAGCAGATCGAGGAGGGGACCGATCCTCTCACCGTATTGTCTCCCGAAAATCTGGAAACGCTGAAGCAGTTCAATTCTTCTAATCTCCAGATATTAAGAGAACTGCAATTTATTATTGTCAGCAAAAAACTGAAGCCGAGGAACGTTATCAGCTACGAACGCCTCGCGCTTTTCTCCAAGGATGACCCGGAGCTCAGGATCACGTTCGATATCAATATCCGTACGCGCGGCGATGAACTCGACCTCGCAAAAGGCACCGCCGGAAAGCTTTCATGCCCCGAAAAAACGGCCGTGCTCGAGATAAAGACAGGGAAGGAAGTCCCGCTCTGGTTAGTTAAACTTGTTTCAAAATACAATTACAGGAACAAAACTTTTTCGAAATACTGCTCTTATTACGTAAATATGCTGCCGGCAGAAAGCCTGTACGCGGAATACGTTGATTCAGAACATACAAGACACGTGCTTTGAGCACATAACAAAGACAGGGAGAAACAGGATCATGAACACATTCAAACAGTTCTTTGACGGCTTGCTTGAGATCAATTCAGGCGCGAACATCATCAATACCGTTGCCGCTGTAATCGTTGCAGGTATTCTCGGAGTTATCATTTACCTTACCTACAAACTCACGTGTAAGGCGTTCACGTTCGACGAAGAGATCGGACTTGTCGTAATCATCGTACCGGTAGTCGTAGCGCTGCTGCTCTCGGTTATCGGAACGAGCATCGCCAGAGCGTTCAGCCTTGCAGGAGCCCTCGCCATCGTACGCTACAGAAGCGTGCTGATCGGGCCCAGAAGCCTCGTTTATATATTCTTCGGCATGGGCGCCGGATTCATCGCGGGCGTAGGTCTCTATCTGCCCGCACTTATCTTCGTGCTGCTCACATGCGCTTTCATGGTCGTTTACGGTATGATCAAAGCTAAGAGCAAGACCGTTACCGAGCGCAAGACGCTCGTAGTCGACGTTCCCGAAAGCATCAACTACGACGGCCTTTTCGAAGAGACCCTTAAAAAATACACTGCCGGATACGTACTTGACTCTGTCGGTATCGTTAGCGGCGGAACCATTACCGAACTTGTTTACCACGTCCAGCTTAAAGATTCTTCGGATACGAAGGCAATGCTTGACGAGCTGAGAGTTCTGAACGGTAATTTCAAGATCCTCCTTTCTCAGTACCGTCCGGCTCTCCAGCGGTAATATTGTCAGTCTCTGACATAACTTAAACAGAATACTATCCGGTCAGAAGGCCTGTTTCAATCGGAGGATAACGATATGAAAGTGGAATCGGTGCTGACGAACAAAGACGTTCCGGAAGTGATACAGAACGCTTTTAACGAATGCATTAGCCCTGACGAGCAATTGCTGTTTGTTGTTGTAGGAGATCTTTCCCTTAAAGCAAAATATGAGCAGACGGCTTTAGGTGTTACCGGGAAGGGATTCATGGTTTATGATCCCGAACGGGAGGAGCCGTTAAAAAAGTACGCGCATTCTGACGTTGCCGACGCTAAAGTAAAGCGGATGTACGGCAATGCCAGGCTGCGCGTTAATTTTAAAGACGGCACGCACGAAGACGTATTCAGGTTCACGTATTCAGTTGCCACCCTGGCAGATATGGCTGCGAACTTCATCGAGAACATTGCCGCGGGCAAATCCGAGGATGAGGAGTATGAAGTCGTATGCGCTACCTACGAGAAGCTGATGAACGTCTGCCCTAAATGCGGGCGCACGCTGCTCCATCCCGGGGCCGAATGCATAAACTGCCAGTCCAAGGGAAAGATCGCGAAAAAACTTGTAAAGTACATCAAGCCCGAAGTGAAAACGCTGGTACTGTGCCTTATTCTTTCGGCACTGACTACAGCGGTAGCTCTCGCGCCCCCGTATATGACCGGAAGACTGGTCGATAAGGTGCTTCCGGAAAAGAACAGGGGGGCTCTGGGCTGGATCGTGCTCGCGCTGTTCGGCACGTATATTTTCCAGCATCTGATAGGAGCACTCCGCGGGTATCTCCTCAGATGCAGCGGTGACCGCATAGTGCTTTCGCTCAGAAACGACGTTTACAAGAAAGCACAGAGCCTTCCGCTCGGCTTCTACGATAAAACTTCCACCGGATCGGTCATAAACCGCATCTCCGGCGACACGAACACGCTTCAGGCGTTTATGCTGAGGATATCACAGGAAGTTGTCGTACAGTTCTTCCTCGGAGTAGGCATAATCGTCATAATGCTAGTGCTGAACTGGAGACTCACGCTGCTCTCGCTCATACCGGTCCCGCTGGTCGTAGTCGGGGCAAAGATATTCAGGCGCAAGATAATGCCTTTCTACAGAAGGATATGGCGCCGCTGGGCGGGCGTGGTCTCGGTGCTGGCGGATTCGATCCCGAATATACGCGTGACTAAATCATTCGCCGGAGAAGAGCGCACGGTCAATAAATTCAAAAGTTACAACCAGGAATGGCTGAACACCGACGTATCCGCAGCAAAGATAGCGACCGTATTCCCGCATATCGTTTCTTTCTGCGTCACGTGCGGCTCGCTGCTTATATGGAGCGTCGGGGGCAACTGGGTGATCAACGGCACCGGAGGTCTTACCACAGGTCTGCTGGTCTCGTTCCTCAGCTACGCGTCGATGTTCTACGGCCCGGTCAACTTCTTCGCTTACCTCAGCGACTCGTACCAGCAGGCGCTGTCCTCTGCGGAAAGAGTCTTCGACATACTTGACGCCGAAGACGAGCCTGACGAGGCGAAAGGGAACTGCCCTCCGATCAAAGGCAAGATAGAATTCAAAAACGTAAATTTCTCGTTCGACCGCACTAAGAAAGTATTGTCTGACGTCAATATAACGATCGAGCCGGGAGAGATCGTCGGTATCGTCGGAACTACAGGCTCAGGCAAATCCACGCTCGTAAATCTGCTGATGCGTTTCTACGATCAGTACGAGGGCGAGATACTTGTCGACGGGGTCAATACAAAGAAGATCGATCTTCAGTATTTCCGTTCACAGATAGGCTACGTGCAGCAGGATCCGATGATGTTCAGTGATACGGTGTATAATAATATTGCCTACGGCAAGCCTGACGCACACGTAGAAGAGGTGATACACGCGGCAGAAGTCGCGAACGCCCATGAATTCATTGCCCGCCAGCCTGACGGATACGACACCATGCTCGGCGAGCGCGGCGTCGGACTTTCGGGCGGAGAAAGGCAGAGAGTATCCATTGCCCGCGCCGTACTTAAAAATCCCGCACTGCTGATATTTGACGAAGCCACCGCCGCCGTTGACTCCGAGACCGAGCATCTCATACAGGAGGCGATCGAGCGCCTGATCAGCGGCAGGACCACCTTGATGATCGCGCACAGGCTGTCAACGCTCAGGAAAGCGAACCGGATAATCGTCGTGGATCAGGGCAGGATAATCGAAAACGATACGCCCGAAGCGCTCATGGCGCTGAAGGGCAAGTATTACAAGCTCGTGCAGATACAGACGATGGCGGACCAGCTCGCCAAGAGCAAGCAGGAAGAAAATTTTGAGTAAGGGGGCGGTCTGATGGCAAGATTTTACGTGGACGGCAACAGCGCCAGATTTACCCGGAAAGATATCTGCCTTGTGGATATGGAACTTTTCGGCGGAGAGATCGTCGAAGATCTTGAGCCCCGACGGCTTTTTCCGGTGAGCGGCAGAATGAAATATATAACTCTGCTTGACTCAGAGGGTAAGGAACATGCTATAATACGCGACGTGGAGACTCTTTCCCCGGAGTCCAAAGAGGTAATTCTCGAATGTTTAAGAGAGTATTATCTTATACCTAAAATTACAGGGCTGCTCGAACGGACTGAAAAGTTCGGAATTCTTAAATGGACCGTTCAGACGGACAGGGGCGTTCAGCAGCTCCGCATAAGGAACAGGAACTCCGACATAAAACAGCTTTATGACGGACGTAGTCTGGTACGCGATTCGAACGATAACCGGTACGAGATCATCGATTACAGAAAGCTGGATAAGAACAGCTTAAAACTGCTTTCGGCGGACATCTGATCCCGCGGCGCCGAAATTCTGCTGATCTCTTTTTTGAGTGATCCGCGGATCACTGCTTGAACTGATCGTTATTATGAAAGGAATGTTATAATGAAACTGGTACTTGCGATAGTTAACAACGACGACAGTGCGATCGTCTCTTCTGCTCTTACTAAAGAAGGCTTTTTTGTCACAAAGCTTTCGACTACGGGAGGTTTCCTTATGGTAGGAAACACCACGCTGCTCATCGGCACGGAAGACGATAGAGTCGGAAAGCTCAAAGAAATACTTGGGGAATACTGCTCTACACGTACGAAATCGATGCCTTCCACCGATGCGTTCGGACGTATCAACGGACCTCAGAACACACCTAAAAACGTCGTTGTCGGAGGGGCAACGTACTTTGTCCTCGACGTTAATGAGTTCGGAAAACTCTGATCCGTACTCACGCACAAGATTTATTGACAATATGGCGCTGTGAAGGCGTATAAATATTTGACCTGAAAGGAAAACAATGGACAGTAATTTGATCAAAGCAAACGATGTTTTAATACCCGAAGACGTTGTTAACGGATTTGAGATCGACGGAACTTTAACTGAAATCAAACGGCTCGGTAACGGCCATATCAACAGAACTTATTTCGTGTCGTTCGACGAGAACGGTGTTATGAGCGACTACGTGTTCCAGCGCATCAACACGAAGGTGTTTAAGATGCCTGTGGAACTTATGAACAACGTCGTGCTTGTCACGGAACATATCCGCAGGAAGACAAAAGAAGCGGGAGAGGATCCGGAGAGAGCTACGATCCATTTTGTGAGATCGAAAGACGGCACTTATCTCTACAAAGATAACAACGGCGAGTACTGGAGAGCGTACAGGTTCCTGGATAACTGTATCGTGTACGAACAGGTAGAGCGGAACGAGGATTTCGAGAAGGCGGGAGTGGCGCTGGGGCACTTCCAGAAGATGCTTTCCGACTTTCCGGCGGACGAACTTTGCGAGACGATACCGAACTTCCACAATACGGTCTCGAGAGTAAAAGATTTTGAAAAGATCATTGATGCGGATCCCTCAGGAAGACGCGCCGAGTGCGAAGCGGAAGTTCAGTTCGTGCTCGAAAGAAGAGCGTACGCGAGCCGCGTGCTGGACGCCATTGCCGCCGGAGAAGTTCCCGTGCGCGTAACGCACAATGATACGAAACTTAACAACGTGCTGATGGACAAGTACACGAACGAAGTGCTCTGCCTTATTGACCTTGACACGGTCATGCCGGGCTCCGCGCTTTACGATTTCGGCGACAGTATAAGATTCGGGGCAAGCTCTGCCGCAGAGGATGAGCAGGATCTTAACAAGGTCAATTTCGTTCCCGAACTTTACGACGCATATAAAAAGGGATACCTGAGCGAAGCGGGAGACGTTCTCACTGAAAAGGAACTGGAACTGCTTCCGTTCTCTGCGATACTTATGACTTACGAGTGCGGAATGAGATTCTTAGGAGATCATATAGACGGCGACAATTACTTTTCTATTTCGAGGCCGGGGCATAATCTCGACCGCGCCAGGACGCAGTTCAAACTCGTCAGCGATATGGAAAAGTATTTCGGAATAAAAGCGTAATGCCGTCCGCCGTAACCGGATGTAACTCCGAATTTCAGATATAACGCGGCATTTATTTAATATGACCGGAAACAAAAAGATTATTTCAACAAATAAAAAAGGGTACCATGATTATTTCGTCGAAGAGACGGTCGAATGCGGCATAGTTCTGGTAGGTACAGAGGTCAAATCGCTCCGTCAGGGCGGAGTGAACCTTAAAGATTCCTATGCTCAGATAAAGGGCGGAGAAATGTTTATATGCGGCATGCACATCTCTCCGTACGAACACGGCAATATTTTTAACCGCGACCCGGTGCGCGACCGCAAGCTGCTGCTTCACAAGAAAGAAATAAGCAGACTGCTCGGGTACGTCAAACAGAAGGGCCTTACGCTCATCCCGCTGGAAGTTTATCTTTCCGGGAGCAGAGTAAAAGTGCTTTTAGGCGTTGCGCGCGGAAAGAAGAATTATGATAAGCGTGCGGATATGGCCGAAAAAGAAACGGCAAGAGAGATCGACCGCCGCCTGAAAGGAGCGTTTGCTGAATGACCGTAATGTGGGCAATAAGCGGTTTCAAATTGGGATTTGTTATTTTCGGCATTCTTGCCGTCCTTTTTGTATTATTCGTGATCGTCAATATAATCAAAGCGATACGCAACTGGCATACTAAAATAACCGACGACCTGCTCGGCGGTATAAGGCTCAGTGATCTTAAAAATGCGATGCAGGAAGGTTCGCGCGAGGCCGAGAATCCTTCGCCGCGCACTTTATTCGGAGCGACGTCGATATACCTTCCGCGCATTCTTAAGGATTTTCCGGACTTCCATATGCCTGAAGCGAAGAATGCTGTCGGACTGCTGCTTACTGAATATCTGAAAATACGCTACGGCGAGCTTGAAGATTTTAAGGACAGCAACGTGGAAAACGATCTTATCAGCATGGTCCCGAAAGCTCAGACTGCAGGGAATGTGACTGACGTGAATTTCCACGATTGTGCAGTCAGGAATTATCTCAAGACGCAGGAGTACGCGACGATCACGTACATTGCCACCATAGGGTATACGGCGCTGGGCAAGAAATTTGAGGAAAGATATCAGGTGGATTCGACGCTTAAACTTTCCGAGGAAGGGATACCGAAGAAGCTTCTTATTTGCTCTCAGTGCGGCGGGGCAATTGATACGACGGCGCACAAGTTCTGTCCTTACTGCGGCAGCGGCATTGTGTGGGACACGAAGCTTTCGTGGAGATTCACGGCAGTAAAGGAGAGTTAGGAGGGTGAACCGAGTGATGGCACGAATTTTGGGTCTCATGCGAACCCCGGAATCGGTTCGCATTTCGGTCAAACAAAATTCTTAGCCATTCACTCGGCTTCAC
>JAGCTF010000029.1 GCA_017963755.1 Clostridia bacterium
AACCGGGCTCGAAGCCTCCCCGATAAATCAAATACTCGTAGAAAAAGCAATTTTCGGCTGGAAAGAAATAGAATTCGAGACTATGCGCGACGCCTCCGGAAACGCCATTGCCGTATGCTCGATGGAAAATATTGACCCCGTAGGAGTGCACACGGGCGATTCTTTGGTAGTATCTCCTGCGCTCACTTTGTCCGACCGCGAATATCAGATGCTGCGCTCCGCCTCGCTCGACATAATAACGCACCTCGGGATCGTTGGCGGCTGCAACGTTCAGCTCGCGCTTGATCCGGATTCTTTCAACTACGCCGTGATCGAGGTCAATCCTCGCGTCTCGCGTTCTTCTGCGCTTGCGAGCAAAGCCACAGGCTATCCGATAGCCAAGATCACCGCGAAGATCGCGCTCGGGTACGATCTCGATGAGATCACGAACGAGATAACGGGAAAGACCTGCGCCTGCTTCGAACCGGCGCTGGACTACGTCGTGGTCAAGATGCCCAAGTGGCCTTTCGATAAATTTGCGGGTTCGTCGCGCACGCTCGGAACGCAGATGAAGGCAACGGGTGAAGTGATGGCGATCGCGCCTTCGTTTGAGATGGCGCTGATGAAAGCGGTAAGAGGCGCGGAGAACGGGCTCGATACGCTTAACTTAAAAGACAGGGACCAGGTCTTGCGCAAAAACGATTCAGATAAGAGCGCGGAGAAAGACGAGCTGCTCTTAAGGCTCAGGAACGTTGACGACCGGAGAATTTATACTATTTTTGAAGCGATAAAGTCAGGGATCGGGATCGAAGAAATTCACGATATCACCAGGATCGACATGTGGTTCCTTGCCCGCTTCCGCAAACTCGCGGAATATGAGCTCGCTTTAGCAGAAAACGGGCTCGATGAAGGCTCGTATTTCGAAGGCAAGCGACTGGGCTATACAGACGCGGCTCTTTTGAAGCTTTCCGGAAGTACCGCACTTCCCTGCCCTTCCGCTGCGGCAACGTATAAGATGGTTGATACGTGCAGCGCCGAGTTCGAAGCCGAGACGCCGTACTTTTATTCATCGTTCGACAAGTTCTGTGAATCGCGTTCGTTCCCGAAATCCGGAAAACCCGTGATAATGGTCCTGGGCTCCGGCCCGATACGCATAGGCCAGGGTATCGAATTCGATTATTCCTCGGTGCACTGCGTCTGGACGCTTCGCGAAATGGGATACGACGTGATCATTGTCAACAACAATCCCGAAACGGTATCGACTGATTATGATACGGCTGACAGATTGTATTTCGAGCCGCTCACGCCGGAAGACGTAATGCACATAATTGACGCCGAAAAGCCGGAAGGAGTGGTCGTGGCATTCGGAGGACAGACTGCCATAAAACTGACCGGATTCCTTGACAGCCACGGTATTCGTATACTGGGCACGTCTGCCGAAGGGATAGATCTCGCCGAAGACAGGGCAAGATTTGACGCCCTGCTCGAAAAATACGCTATACGCAGGCCCAAGGGAGCCGGAGTGAACACGCTGGAAGACGCCCTTAAGGTCGCAGATTCTTTAGGTTACCCTGTACTTCTCCGCCCCTCTTACGTAATAGGCGGGCAGAATATGACGATCTCACGCAGTCCGGAACATACGCGCGAATATATGGAGCGCATCCTCTCGCACGGCATCGATAATCCGGTGCTTATAGACAAATATATGCCCGGGATCGAGCTCGAGGCGGACGTTATCTCAGACGGCGAAGACGTGCTGATACCCGGAATAATGGAACATATCGAGCGCGCCGGAGTTCACAGCGGAGACTCGATTGCAGTATATCCGCCATACAATCTCAACGATAAATTCCTCGAAAAGATATGCGACTGCTCTGAAAAACTTGCCCTCGCGTTGGGAACGAAAGGGCTCGTAAATATTCAGTACCTCATCTACGGCGGAGAGCTTTACGTCATCGAGGTAAACCCCCGGGCGTCGCGCACAGTGCCGTATATAAGTAAAGTGACTGGCATTCCGATGACCGATCTCGCCTGCCGCGTTATGCTCGGTGCGAAGCTTAAAGATCTCGGCTACGGCACGGGCCTCGCTCCCGTTCCACCGTACTTCGCTGTAAAAGTGCCTGTCTTTTCGTTCGAAAAACTGACCGACGCTAATTCGATCCTCGGCCCTGAGATGAAATCGACCGGCGAAGTACTCGGGCTTGGAAAAAACATGGCCGAAGCGCTGTTCAAAGGACTGCGCGCGTCGGGGCTTTACCTGAACACCGACCCTTCAAAACGCCAGGACACCGGCATACTTATAAGCGTAGACGAATCGGATTATCATGAGATACTTGCCCCGGCTAAAATTTTCCGCGACGCAGGCATAACTGTCTACGCGACCAAAGGAACGGGCGAAGCGATCATCCGCTCAGGCACGGAGGCGATCATCCTCCCGAATGCTACCGAAAGTCCAGAAATACGGACGCTTATGGAAAACGGCAGAATAAGCTGCATAGCATATACCGGAGCCGTAAAAGACGACACGTTGGGCGATTACACGCTGCTGCATATGCGGGCAATGCAGCTCGGCATCCCCTGCCTCACCTCCGCCGACACTCTGCGCGCTCTGTCCGAGATCATACAAAGCAGGTATACCGAGGACAATATCGAACCCGTAGACATCTGCCACATGCGCACGCGGCGCCTCAGCGTCCCCTTCACCAAAATGCAGACGTGCGGCAACGACTACATCTTCATCGACAACACCGACGGCATCGTGACCTGCCCCGAATCGCTCTGCGTTAACCTCTGTGCGCCTCATACAGGCATAGGAGCAGACGGGATCGTGCTTATTGAAAAGTCCGATAAAGCCGATGCGCTCATGCGCACTTTCAACAAAGACGGCAGCGAAGGACTGATGGCCGGAAACAACATCCGCTGCGTAGCAAAGCTGCTGCACGACCGCAAAAAAGTCCCCGGATCGAAAGAGGTACTTCAGATAGAGACCGCTTCAGGCATTTATAACGCTAAAGTATATCTACGCGACGGAAGCGTAAATTCAGTCTCGGTCGATATGGGAAGCGTTTATCCGGCCGAAGAAGAATTAACGGTATCTGTGAAAGGCCGAACGTTTACCGGAACGCCCGTAAGTACAGGGAACCCGCACTTCGTAATATTTACTCCGTCACCGGAAACACTTGACGTCACATCGGTCGGTCCGGAGATAGAACACGACCCCGCGTTCCCCGGAAGAACGAACGTAGAATTCTGCGCAGTCGTTGACCGCACGACTATCCGGGCAAGGATCTGGGAGCGCGGAAACGGAGAAACGCTGTCGGCCGGGACGTCGGCCGTTGCCGCAGCCTGCGCGGCGGTGTCAAAGGGTCTGGTGGACGGCGGCAGAGATATTACGGTGAAACTGCCCGGCGGAGAACTGACGGTGACTGTTCCCGCAGAAAGCGGCGGCAACGTGATTTTAACGGGCAGCTGCATTAAAGTTTTTGACGGAGTATTTGAATTATGAGTGAAATAGCAGTATCCGGTGCGCCTGTCATAGGCCTCAGCTGCACTTTTGAAGCAGGCAGATACAGCGTGCCGGACGGTTATATAAATGCGGTCAGGACTGCCGGCGGACTGCCTGTCGTTATTCCCCTTCCGCAGAATGAAGAGGAGGCGGAAACGCTGCTCGGAAAATGCGGAGGCCTTCTGCTGACCGGAGGCGTTGACGCGGATCCTGCGCTTTACGGCTCGTACAGACAGTATGATACCGAAAGCATATGCAAACCGCGCGACAGAGGCGAGTACATGCTTTTAAAAGCCGCACTGAAACTTCATCTCCCCGTGCTCGGTATCTGCCGCGGCATACAGATAATCAACGTATTTTTCGGCGGGACCCTATACCAGGATATCCCGTTTCAAATAAGAGCACTGCCGGGCGGAGGCAATCCCCACCGTCAGACAGGACCTTATCCGGAAGACGGACACGAAGTCACGTTCGAAGAGGAGCTCTGGCCTGTAAGTTCAAAAACGCAGAGGGTCAATACTTTCCATCACCAGGCTGTCCGCATCCCGGCTCCCGGTTTTCGCGTGCTGGCGAGGGACAATACCGACGGGCTCGTCGAAGCGTTTTACTCGCCCGAAACAAATTCGATGCCGCTGATAATGGCGGTCCAGTGGCATCCGGAGCATCTTTACCGCCTGCAGGACGACCAGCTTTCAATATTTAGATTTTTCATTGATAAAGCACGCGGTAATGTGGTATAATCCCCTTAAGGCGCGTCACCGGCGCACTTTAAAGGAAAGGAGATAGCCTACAGATGAAAAGCTTGCGAAACTGCCTTAGGCGTGCTAAAAGGCGTCCCGGTATGTTTTTGTTTATCGCTCTGATCACGTTCGCTCTTACGTATCTTGAGCAGTATAACCCGTGGACTATGGCCAATGCGTCGCTCAGTTTCTTCAAAGGATTTGATTACGTCGCTTTTCTAAGCAATCTCGCAAATTCGACTATAGAGTTTTTCAAAACGCCGAAAGTCGCTTTCCTTACTATAGGCGCAGTGGCTCTCGTACTGTTTGCCGTCTGCTTCCTGCTGGGCATCATCTTTTCCGGATTCTTCAATCAGCTTTCTAACGCCACTTTCGATAAACCAAAGCGGCGCCGGGAATACAGAGTCGGGATCGGACGGTACACGTTCAAGCTTGCCATCTATTTCTTTACAGTTATTATTTTAACGGCGCTCGTCGTCATAGCGATCCTTTACTCCGCGATACCGGCTATCATGTCCGTTAAGCAGTTCTTCCTCGGCTCTGCCGGAATGCTGCTGCCCACGATACTGCTCGTAGCAGTTTCGGTAGTTGCCGTAGCTTTCGCGTTCCTTTTCTTTGCCCTTTACGTAACTTACATTCTGCCTTCGATCATCTTCTTCCGCAGAGGAGGAACAGGCGTAGCGTTCCGTATGGTAAACGGTTATTGCTGGTACCTGCTCCCCCGCACGCTCGCATATATGCTCGTTATGCTGGGCATAAGGGTCGTGCTCTGGATAATTCATTACGGCCTCTCAAGTCAGGCAGCGGCTATATGCATACTTGTGGCGACGTGGATGATAAGGACGATTATTAATTTTGCATACGCCTACTTCGTGTTCAATTCGTTTTCGGCAATGAAGGGCGATATGTTTGACGTTGAATAAGAAGCGCTTGTTTTCGCTTCTTTTACAAAGGATAAGAGGTTGGCAATATGTCCGGTTATAATTATGACAACAGGTCCGGCGGATCCGGTTCAAATAAAAGAAGCATCACGTTTACGGCAGTCGCAGGCGCCGTACTCCTGATCATTGTCGTTCTGATCGCGCTTTCGATCATCGGGTGCTCCGCCAAAAACAAAAAAAGCGGAAAAGTCGAAACGGGAAAGACGGTGCTTACCGTAGACGGAATACCCGTATACGAAAATCAGTTCAGATTCTTCGCCTCCCTCGTACTGAATCAGGAAGGCACGGTATATACCCTGCTGCTCGAAGACGATATTGACGCAAACGCCACTGTAAAGAATTCTGTCGTGAATTTCGCGAAAGAATATATTTTCAGACTTCGCGAAAGTACGAACGCCGGAGTCACCCTGACGGATGAAGAAAGGCAGCAGGTACTTGACAGCATCAAAAACGAATACGAACAGTTTAAAACAGTCGGCAGCGAAACGTACGAAGGAGACCGTTTCTACGATCATTATTACGGTCTTACCGAAAAACAGTACACGGATTTCTGGCTCGACTGGGCGGTCATAGAGAAATATAACGCGCAGCAGGAAGCGCAGGCTGACGTATCCGAAGAAAGCCAGAAAGCAGCTTACGCTTATTTCGAAAAGTACCTCTACGGAAAAGATATAAAGGTGCTGTCGATGTCGCTTTCCGGTGCTTCGGCAGATAAGAAAGATATGATTCTTACGCTTGCGCGCGAAATACGTGCCCAGATAGAATCCGGCGCAGATATGAGCGCACTTATCGCGAAGCATTGCGACGACGAAGCGCTGAAAGAATCTGACGGCGATATAACGGTCACTTCGATCATGCAGAGCAGTTTCCCCGAACTGTATGAATGGGCGACCGGAGCCGAAGACGGGACCGTGGAAGTGATCGTGTCGGAAAAAGCCGTCTACGTGGCAAAAGCGATAAAGACGCACGATTTTGAAGCGATCAAAAACAGCGAAACCATGATTGAATGGACAAGGCTTTACGCCGTTGACCGCAGCGTCGATGAAACAGTTGATTCCGGAAAATACAGTTTTAAGATAAATGACGGCGTGTACAACGCAATTGACCTCAGCGACCTGATAAACGATGCTCTTAAAACGTGGCGTTCATACTACGCCTCGCTGGAAGCCGGTAATCCGTAATGAACAGACGTCCTAAACTGACTGCCGCATTGATATTGTCCGTCTCACTGCTCTGCCTGCTGACTGTTTTAGTGTTTCTGAGACCGGGGCCTGAGAACAGCTATGCCGCTTTTGCCGCAGAAGCCGGTGCGGGATCCGGGGCTCCGGAGACGTCTTCCGAAAATACGCCTGTAACGCCGGAAGGGACCGCAGCAGAACAGCCCGCGGAAACGCCGGACGCCGCTGTGACCGTTGACCCTTCATCACATTCCTCTACTCCTGCCGGGTCCGGAGATCCGGACGCACAGCCGACAGAACAATCCACAGAGCAGCCGACCACTCAACCGACTACCGCTCCGACACCGGAACCCACTCCGGAGCCGCTTCCTTCAGTAGAACCCCACGTAAATACAGTGCGTATAGGCCTTAAATACAATAAGAGCGCGCTGGACATAGTTACCACCGGTTCTGATACGGGCGGGACTATCGGAGTAGTAAAAAACAATTCTGCATACACACCCGTGCTGGCCTTTAACGCTTCCGGAACGGTCACTTTAAGGGCAGACACGGGCTATCATATCGCCGTAACATCCGGATTCTCCAACGTGGAAGATGCGCGCAGGGAAATGCTGAAAATAAAAGCGCTTATGGACGGCGGCGGAATATCGATGCTCTACATATTTGACGGCAGCAGCTGGTACGTAGGCGGCGCATTCTATTCGGCGTATCCGGGGCCCGGAGTAAAAGACGTAAACGGGATCGACAAATATACGGTATTGTCCGAAAGACTCACGCCTCACGGCTACACGCTATCCGTCGTGACGGTCAGGAACAACGGCGTAAAAGTTTATATTGACGGCTCGCCGGTAATGATACTTAACGTCTCCGACGCCGCGTATAAAGTCCGCATTACTCCTCTTCAGGGCGACGGCTCAGGGAACCTCCCTCCTCTTTTAAAGCTGAGCGCAGCCAGATATCGCGGATATTTCGACGTACACCGCTACCAGGGAGGAAAGCTCGTGCTTGTTAACGACGTTGATGTTGAAGATTATCTTTACAGCGTAGTCCCGGCCGAAATGATCTCGGGCACTCCCGCAAGCTGGTCATGGCGCAAGGAAGGGCTCAAAGCGCAGGCGATCCTCGCACGCACTTCCGCTTATGAATACATTATTCCGAACAAGCTGACCGCATACGGATTCCATATGGACGATACCACTAACTATCAGGTCTATTCCGGATATATCGATCCTTCCGGAGAAGCCGGAGAAACGCAGAACACCACCAGAGCGACCGATGAGACCGCCGGACTCATACTAACATATAACGGTCAATTATGTGAAGAAGTTTTTTATCACAGCAACAGCGGCGGATATACCGAAACGCCTGATGCAGTATGGGGAGGCGACCGCGGAATATTCCAGAGCATTCCGGATCCGTGGACAACGCCGGCGACATATACAAGAGAGTACACCGGCGCTTCTCTTTCGTCCCGTATCGTGAGCTACGTCTCGAATCAGAAAGGCGTCGATCTGGGCACGCTAAGCTACCTGAACGTCACGCAAAGGACAATATCCGGCAGAGTGACTGAAATGGTGTTCGAAGGAACAAAAAACGACTCATTCGTCAGACTCACCCAGACGCGCTCAAGCTTAAACCTCAAAGGCCAGCGCTTCTATATCGACGTTGACGAAACGGTAACGATCGATTACCAGAGCGACGGGCAGGACACTTCCCTGTCCCCGAGGGCAAGAAAGTTCCTCGAAGGAAACCTTTATTCAGAAGCTTTCCTTCCGGACACGTACGCCGTGAAAGGCAGCGACGGATACACGTACGAAAGGATCCGCATAAGAGGCGCATCCGATCCCAAGCAGATCATGATACACGGCATCGGTACCGGCCACGGCGTAGGAATGAGCCAGGACGGTGCGGAAGTTATGAGTAAAGAAGGAAAGACCTGCGAAGAAATAATCACGTTCTATATGCCCGGTGTACAGATCGCAGAACTCAGGGAGATATACAACAATTGAAACTGCACGATTTTTATTATGAACTCCCGCCTGAGCTGATCGCTCAGACGCCTCTTAAAGACAGAAGCGCTTCAAGGCTGCTGGTGCTCGATAAGAACAGCGGCGAATATGCCGACCGCGTATTTAAAGATATTGCCGGATTTATCGAACCCGGAGACTGTCTCGTGCTTAACGATACGAGAGTTATCCCGGCGCGCCTTCTGGGCGTTAAAAACCCGACCGGCAGCCCTATCGAATTCGTGCTGCTGCACCGCCTGGGCGAAGCTGAACTCGCGGGCAGAGCATACCCTGCTTCACGGTTTCCGGAATTTTCCGACAGCTGCTACTGGGAAGTGATCCTCCGCCCCGGAAAAAAAGCTCATCCGGGCACCGTTTTTGACTTCGGTGACGCCGCAAATCCGGAAGAACTTATGGCCTCTCCCCTTCTGCGCGCCGAAATACTGGAGATAGCAGAAGGCGGGAACCGCATTGTGCGCTTTAACTTTAACGGAG
>JAGCTF010000222.1 GCA_017963755.1 Clostridia bacterium
AGGTCGATCAGTTCTCCGAATTTCGGACCGTATTCTGCTTTTTTGGCGTCGTAGTCTTTTCGCATCGCTCCGTAGCCCGAGAAAGAGCTTTCAGTGAGCGCGGCGAGGGTTTCGTTGTAGTATCGGGAAGTATAATATTTGACCGTTGCCGGGGCCTCGAACATAGGCGTGCCGATCGGTGTCGGTTCCGCTGTCGCGGAGGGTGTGGGTTCCGCTGTTTCAGTCGGTGCCGCAGTGGGTTTAACGGTCGGAGTCGCAGCAGGTTCGTTGGTCGCAGCCGGTGTCAGCTCGATGGTCGGAATCTCCGTTGGTTCCGCCGTGGAATTGCCAATGATATTATCCGGCTCATTGGGCTTCTGCTGATTTTTAGAAATGATCAGCCCGGCTATTGCCCCGGCCGCCACCAGCAGCGCGAGTACCGCAGGAACGGCAACAAACTTGAAAATATTGACCCGCCTGCCTGAACCGCCTGATCTCGCCGCAGTCCCGGATGCTTTACCGGAAGCAGCTCCGGCAGCACCGGCCGCCGTTTCAGCGAACTCGGGGCAGCTGTTTAATATATCGTCCGGCAGATCCCTGGAATATTTTTTAATGAGTTTTTCTTTCATAATTCGATACCTTCTTTTTTAAGCCGTTCGGCCAGTCCGGTGCGAAGACGGTGAAGCGTAGATTTTACGGTTCCGGATGGTATGCCCAGGCGGTTCGCGATCGATTTCACGGACGCATCGTAATGGTACCGGGCAACGAATATTTTCTTGTCCCTATCCGGCAGTTCCCTTACGTAGGACACCAGCACCGCTTTGATCCGGGCCTCCGCACTGAGTGCTTCGACTTCCTCCGCGGTGTTGTCAGCCGAAGGGATCTGTCCCGCTCCGCTTTCGGCGTCGTCAATCGATCCGATCAGCTCCGCCGGTATGCGTTTCTGGGCATTGTCCTCCCTCACCCGGCTTATGGCCACGTTGCGCGTGAGGGTCGTCAGGTACGCTTCCAGATTCTCCGGCGGGGTCAACGGGATGTTGTCCCAGGCTTTCAGGTAAACGTCGTTCACACACTCGCTGACATCCTCTTCATTCCGAAGGATGCCGCGGGCAATATTTCTCAGCCGTTTCCCGTTTTTTTTCCTCGAGTTCCTGCAGCGCCGCTTCATCCCGCGCCTGCGTGAGCCTGATTATTTCTCCGTCTTTCACACTGTTTTCTCCATGCATGTTAAGCGGCGTCCCGCTCTATATGCTAAGACGCAAAATTTAGAAGGTGGTTCATTCTTTCCATTCTTTTAATAGTCGGACCCGGCGGCATCAGTTCTGTCGATCTGGTAATACCTGAAATCATTGTCCTCGCGAACAAATACGAAGCCTGTCGGGTCAGCGTCAATGATTTCTTTTGCGTCTTCAGTATATGACCCGAGGCTCGCGAAGTCAACAACTTCTTTCCGAATATCATATATGCTTCTTACTCCTTTCTTACTCCACCAGCAGGCGAGTGGATTAGAAATCTGCGTTATTGAAATCATTGTTCCCCTTCTGTAAAATTATGCACGCAGGCCGATGAGAGGCCGCACAGATCTGGCATCACTACTCAAGGAGGTTTTTAATATGGAACTTGGAAAAAAGATAAAACAATTGCGCTTTAAGGCCGGGCTGACACAGGAGCAGCTGGCTGAAAAGATAGGTATAGGCGCACAGTCGGTGTCCAAATGGGAGAACGAGGTGGCAATGCCCGATATAACTACGCTTCCTATTCTGGCCGAGATATTCGGCGTCACGATCGACGACCTGTTCGACCTGACCGTTGAGCAGCGCCTTAACCGCATCGAAAACCGCATGGACGCGGAAGAGGAGCTTCCGCAGGACGTGTTCTGGGAGTACGAAGAATTTCTAAAAAGACAGATGGCGTCCGAACAATATAAAGAGCGCGCGACCGAACTGATCGCATATCTGTATTGGCACCGAATGAACGCGGAGGCGCAGAAAGCAGCCCGCTACGCTAAAGAAGCGATCAAACACGATCCGGGGAAAAAGGGTTGTCAATGGATACTAAACGATGCTAAAAAATATGCCGTATGGGACTGGAACATCTCCAACCACACCAGAGCGGTCAATTTCTACCGCGAAGTTGTGGAGGCGAATCCGGACGTCGCACTGCCGTACATGTACCTTATTGACAACCTGATCGCCGACAACCGCGCCGATGAAGCGGAGCAATGGCTTGACCGCTACTGCACGCTAAAAAAAGCACACCCCGTTATGAAACACGTCTACCGCGCATATATTGCGCTTGCCCGCTTCGACGAACCCGCAGCCGATAAGATCATAGAGGATCTTCTGGCTGAGCAGCCGGACGATGACGCCGTGCTTTTCGAGGCCGCTCAATATTACGCCTCAAAATGCAGCTACGAAAAAGCCATTGAATGCTACGAACATGCATTCGCTGTGGATCCCAGGAGGCCGAGATTTCAGGATGCGCTGATGGGTATCGCGGATATTTACGAGATCACGGGCAATTACGCAGCGGCTGCCGGGACGTACGACCGCATCCTTGACCTGCTGACAAACGAATGGGGGCTTACGGAAGAGACCGATACGGCGGTGACAACGGCCCGGAGGGAGAAGGAGCGTCTGCTTTCCGTAAATAAAGAACGTAAATAAAGAATTTATCCGTTCTTTTTATAATCGGACCAGGCGGCATCAGTTCTGTCGATCCGGTAATACCTGAAATCATTGTCCTCGCGAACGAATACGAAGCCGGCTTTTTCTAAAACATGCCGGCTTCGTTTATTCGTATTGACCGTATCCGCTTCTTCCCGAATAATGTATACGACACTTATTGATTGAACCGCACCGTTTTGGTAAAATGCATATGCGATGCGCTGTGAGACCCGCCTGTAACCTACGCCGGATCCCGGGAACCGGCACTCGATAATAAGGAGATTTGGATCATGATTGGATTTGACGCGGAAAAAACCGCAAAAGAGCGCCTGGATGCATTTACGACAGACGCATTTAACTCTGCATTGACAGTGCCATTTTCGTTTACGTACGGAGGCGTGAATTCGCGCGAACTTCTGAAGAGCTGGAAATTTGAAAAGACAGAATGCGGTGTAAGTTATACGGCGCCGGACGGGCTGCGTGCGGCGGTGGAAATACGAAAATTTGACGATTTTCAGGCGGTGGAATGGCTGCTCACGTTTGAAAATACTGCCGAAAAAGACAGCAAACTGATCGAAGACGTGAACGCCGTTGACGCGCTGGTCGAGGCCGCGCCTTTCAGGACGGCGGGAACCGAGCAGTACGGCGGGCTGGACAATATTCTGTACTACAGCAACGGTTCCGACTGCAAGGCAGACGATTTCATGCCACAGAAGGAAGTGCTGCACCACATTTCGATAACTAAGAGGATGGACTTCGGGTGCGTTGGCGGCAGACCGACGTCGGGGTCAAGGGGCGCTTTCCCGTATTTTAATATGCAGACTCTGGACCGCGGTGTGTTTACCGCGATAGGATGGTCGGGACAATGGCGCTTTTCGGTTATTGTCCGCCAGAAAGAGACGCCCGGCGGGCCGGACTGCTTCAGGCTGGCGGGCGGAATGGCCGAACTCGGCACGGTGCGGCATCCTGGTTAAAAGATCCGGACCGCACGAATACTGATGATATTCTGGGACGGACGCGTTGACGATGCACAACGCACGATCCGCAGATTTATGCTGAAATACCACACCTCGCATGTTAAAGGCGAACTTGTTGACCCTCCCGTCCCCGTATGTTCCTGGGGCCACAACGCCGCTCGCAATATGCACGAGATCGATGAGATAAAGGCGACCGGTCTTCCGCTGGACACGTACTGGGTCGATGCGGGCTGGTACGGTCCCGCAGGCACGCGCTGTGCGGATAAGCGCACCGTGGACTGGGCTTACTACGTTGGCTGGTACGACCCGGACGTTTCCCGCTACCCGAACGGTATGCGTGAAGTCTCGGATTATTCGCGTAAAAACGGAATGCGTTTCGTGCTCTGGCTCGAACCCGACCGCGCTGTGGTGGGTTCTCCGGCGCAGACGGCGCACCCTGAATACTATATGAACGTGGAAGTGGATGCTAACTCCAAAATGCTGAATATCGGTATGGAAGAGGCATATCAGTGGGCGCTGGAAATGATCTCCGAACGGATCCGCGAATACGGGATCGATATACTGCGTATCGACTACAACACGGGGCCGCTCGATTCATGGCGCGATAAGGATGAGCCGGGGCGGCGCGGCATCACCGAGATCCGCTGCGTGGAAAATTTCTATCGCCTGTGGGACACGCTGCACGAAAGATTCCCGGAACTGATCATTGACAACTGCGCATCAGGCGGCAGAAGGCTGGATTTCGAGGCCAACACCCGCGCGATCCCGCTTTTCCGTTCGGACTACCTTTGCTACGCCGACGTGAGCCCGGAAGGCATGCAGGTCCAGACCGCCGGACTTGCCCCGTACGTTCCGCTGAACGGTACGATCTTCCGCGGAAATACCGACTGGTACACTTTTATGAGTTTTCTTTCCGCGGGCGTGGGGCTTCGTATGGCGCAGATCGAAGCGGCGCTTGAGGACAAGGCGCTGGGCGCGGAACTGCGCAGGATGTTTGCGGTAATGATGAAGGTGCGCAGGCTGTTCAAAGGCGATTATTATCAGCTCACGCCGGTTACGCTTGACGACCGCGACTGGTTCGCGTACCGCCTGCATATGCCTGAAACGGGCGAAGGCGCAGTGCTTTCGTTCCGGAGGGAGAATTGTCCGGTCAATTCGGCGAATTATCTGCTTCCAGGCCTCTGTCCGGACAAGGAATACGTGTTTGAAGATATGTACAGCGGCAATTCGTTTAAGGCGAGCGGGGTCAATATTCTCGAGCGCGGGCTTGACGTGGTGCTGAATGAGCGCAGGTCGGCGAGCGTCATATGTTACGCGCCGTACCCGGATGATAAACAGATGCCAAAGCATTGAGTCAAATAATTGCCATTCACGATCGGAATTTAAGACATTTCTGCCGTAAGTTTCGACCCATATCAGTCCTTCAGGGACAATGTCATCTGTTGAATGCTCCTATCTGGTCTTTTATTTGAAACGCCGGTATCGAGCCCATAATGTTTTGTGCCTCCAAAACTGGCGTTAACGCATACAATTTTTGGTTTTTGATAAATTTGTATTCGTTAAATCGACTTTTCGCATAACATATGGTATAATAATATCGAAATAAGGCCAGGAGGTTCTTATGAAACTTTATTCCAGAGAAAACTATCTGAAAAAGATCCGCGGGTTTTATAACGCAGACGATATCATCAAAGTCATTACCGGTGTCCGTCGCTGCGGTAAATCCAGTCTTATGGCGACGATTGCAGATGAGATCAGACAGTCCGGTGTTCCGGAAGAAAACATCATATATATTGACCTTGATCTCCGTCCGAACAAAGGAATAAAAACTGCTGATCGACTTGAATCCCTTATACTAAAAAAAGGGACAGCACCGGGGAGAAAATATCTCTTCGTTGATGAAATTCAGAATGTCATAGGTTTTGAAGAAGTCATCAACGGGTTCAGGACGGAAGGTGATTGGTCAGTATTCATTACCGGTTCCAATTCTTATCTCCTCAGCGGAGAATTGGTTACAAAGCTTACCGGTCGTTATATCGAGTTTGAGATGTTTCCGCTTTCCTTTGAGGAGTATGAGAAAATGAAACTTTTTTACGGCAAGGAAATCAACACCAATCCGTTGCTCGAACTGAACGCCTACATTACCGAGGGCGGTTTTCCGCGGGCAATGTTTTTCGATACTATCGACGACAAGCGCAGATACGTTATGGGTGTCATTGATGAGATATTCGAAAAAGATATCCGCAAACGCGTCAAGATCCGAAGCAGAGAGACTTTTGAAACCGTTATGCGCTTTGTAATCAATAATTTCGGCGCAACTAACAGCCTGCATAATATTTGCAATGAGCTGAACAAAGCAGGAAAGGCCGTTACAATTAATACCGTTTCCCGATACGTAAAAGCGCTTGTCGATGCTAAGATCATTTATGAATGTCCCCGTTTTGATCTGAAATCCAAAAGATCTCTTCAGGGAGAGAAGAAATACTACCTTTCCGATCTCAGCTTCTTTTTTGCAAAGAACACCGACAACCGTATCAACTACGGTCCGGTACTTGAAAATATTGTCTATGTCTACGCACGAAGCCATGATTACTCTGTAAGCATCGGACGGGTAGGAAAGTTCGAATGCGACTTCATCCTCCGCGATACAGATCTTTCTTATTCCTATATCCAGGTTGCCTATACAATTAGCAACAGAGAGACGGAAGACCGCGAGTACAGGTCGTTGGAGAACATCAAAGATAATTACCCCAAATACGTTATGACGACCGACTATCTGCTTCAAAAACGCAGCGGGATAGCCCATGTGAATTTGATTGATTTCATTAAAACAGGAGGCTTCTTCTGATCCTGCTTTGACAATGGACAACCCGTGGTGAAACTGAAAGGCAGGAAGTACCAACGCCTGACAATGACTGACATAAATTATTCTTATGTCCTGGGGAGCAGAAAACGCTCCCAAATTTCATTTATCGTTTTGCCACTGCGCTCGCAAGATTTATTGCCATCGTGGTACTGTGCACTGCGTTTGAAAAGTGCACTTTAACGCTTGTATCGAGCCCGAACTGTTTCGCGCCGTTAGGGACTCGTCCACGCTTTGTTTTGAACCCCGGTTCGAGTCCTGAATCGTATTTGACCTTCAGGGACTCGCCCACGCAAATCTCATCTGCTAACTTGTAATTTCGAGATTTGCTTAAAGGGCCCTCCTCGCTGGAATATGCCACCGGCATATTCCTACGCTCTTCTCACTTTCGCCTATATATTCTTTTTTACAGCTAACGCTCGGTTCGAGTCCCCTTTTCCCGTATAAACAAAAACAGCCCGCTGTGGGGCTGTTTTTGTTTATGCAACTTCAG
>JAGCTF010000223.1 GCA_017963755.1 Clostridia bacterium
GGCGGAAGAAAGCATTGACCGCTTCTCGTCACGTTTAAGATCGGCGGCGCGCTTGACGCTGAGAGTATGGACAGTGACAGATTCGGGTCCGAGGCGCTCGATCTCGCCCAAGGTGTGCGAAAAAGCCGCTTCATCCTCGCCAGGAAGGCCGCATATAATATCCATATTGACATTGTCGAATCCGCAGTTGCGCGCAAGCCCGTACGCACGCAATGTATCCTCCGCTGTGTGGCGGCGGCCGATCAGCCTGAGCGTTTCGTCGTTCATCGTCTGAGGATTCACACTTATGCGGGTGACGCCGGCGGAGAGCATTGACGCAAGCTTCCCGGCAGTGATGCTGTCCGGGCGCCCGGCTTCGACCGAAAACTCACGCAGATACGGAGAAGGCGCGACGAAATTATTGACCACGTCGCTTATGAACCGCGAAAACTGCTCCTCACTCAGCGACGTCGGCGTGCCTCCCCCTATATATACAGACTCTATCTTCAGACCCTGTTCGCGCACGAGCGCCGCAGTATCCTCCATCTCGGCCTTCAGCAGTTCGAGGTACGGGTCAACGCTTTTTTTGTATTTTTCTATCGAATTCGACGTGAACGAACAGTATAGGCAGCGCGTGGGACAAAAAGGTATTCCGACGTATATTCCGATGCGCGACGTGTCTGCACGCTGCTCGTCAAGAAACGGCCGCTGATTTATTGTCGTGTCAACCGCGAGCGACACTTTTTCCTCTGCCGCGCAATAGAATGCGGTCAATTCGTTCCTCGCCTCGCCCGGATCCATTCCGGCGGCAAACAGCTGGTTTACGATCTTCGTTGGCCGCACTCCGGTGAGGCAGCCCCACGGCGAGCTGTAACCGGTAAGCCCGGACATTTTAAGATAAATGAAGCGTTCGAGCTCCTTGCTGTCGTCGAAATCAGGGATGTCAATAGTAACAGTATCCCCGCCGCAGCCGTCGTCAACGGCCCGCAGCCACATTGACTGCTCGCCCGGCACGAAAGCAGGCATATTGCCCCCCAGCCCGAATATCTGGAGCGCCTCATATGCGTGATAATCCGGCTGATCGCCGGGATGCCCGAAAAACAGTTTCATTATATCAACTCACTTATAAGCGTATGGGTCATTTTCTGGAAAGTGCAGCTGCGTTTTGTTTAGACTAACGCATTTATTAGCATATCACAATTTGCCGGAAAATGGAAGTTGTACCATAGGCCGAATGATGGCACGATATCGGGTTAAGAGTTAAGAGTTCAGAGTCTAGAGTTAAGGGTTCAGAGTTTGGAGGCAAGGCAGAGCGAATGCCGGATGCTGCCGTGTGAATTGCTAATTTATACGGCCGCATTCCGCTTTTTCTCTATTTGCGGCCGTATCGATTACGGCCGCAGCTCTGTCTTTTTTCAATTGCGGCCGTATCGGTGAGGAAGGTAGTACGGCCGCATTCCTCCTTTTTCCCTTTTGCGGCCGAATAAATGAGCGAAGCGCACGGCCGCAGCTCTGTCTTTTTTCATTTGCGGCCGTATTGGTAAGGTGGGTCGCACGGCCGCATTTCTCCTCTTTCCCTTTTGCGGCCGTATCGATGAGCGAAATGCACGGCCGCAGCTCTATTTTTTTCCATTTGCGGCCGTATTGGTAAGGTGGGTCGCACGGCCGCATTTCTCCTTTTCCCCTTTTGCGGCCGTATCGATGAGCAATTTGCACGGCCGCAACTCTGTCTTTTTTCAATTGCGGCCGTATTGGTAAGGTGGGTCGCACGGCCGCATTTCGCCTTTTTCCCATTTGCGGCCGTGCAAATGAGCAATTCCCGCCGGGAGACTGCGCCGGGCTGGCACAAAAAACCCGAATTTACTGAATTATGTGCCAGAACCGCCCGTTGCCAGTTCCTAGTTGCTCGTTACTCGTTCTCCGCTTCTCCTCTTAACCCTGAACCCTTAACCCTTAACCCTCAACTCTTAACCCTGAACTCTGAACTCTGAACCCTGAACTCTGAACTCAATCTGGTTATCATTAGCCTATCGTTAATTTGCTATTCAAAACGAATCGATGTATAATACCGCCATAAAACAATTTCCACCAACTACAAGGAGATGTAAACATGCGAAGGACCGCAATCAGAGAATTATTCGAAAGCTACAAAAAAGAAGACACAGGCCTCAGCGGCAGACAGGTGACCGTATGCGGATGGGCACGCACAGTACGCGCGTCAAACGCAATAGGATTCATCGAACTCAACGACGGCAGCTACTTCACGTCGCTGCAGGTAGTATTTGAAAACGCAAAGCTTGAAAATTATTCGGAGATCGCGGCACTGAACGTAGGATCGGCAGTATGCGTAGAAGGCGAAATAATTGTCACCCCGAACATGAAACAGCCGTTCGAACTGCACGCCGCTAAAATTGACGTCGAAGGCGCATCGACTCCCGATTACCCGCTTCAGAAGAAAAAGCACTCGCTCGAATACCTCAGAACGATTGCCCACCTCCGCCCGCGCACGAACACGTTCTCCGCAGCGTTCCGCATCCGCAGCGCTGCGGCATATTCAATCCATAAATTCTTCCAGGAGCGAGGCTTCGTTTACGCACACACGCCGATCATTTCGTGCTCCGACGCAGAAGGCGCAGGCGAAATGTTCCAGGTAACGACGCTTGACCCCGTTGACATCGCGAAAAGCGGCAACGCGCCCGATTACGCGGAAGATTTCTTTGGTAAAAAAGCGTACCTCACCGTCTCCGGCCAGCTTCAGGGCGAGGCGATGGCAATGGCTTTCGGCTCTATCTACACTTTCGGTCCGACGTTCCGCGCAGAGCGTTCGTACACGCAGCGCCACGCCGCAGAATTCTGGATGATCGAACCCGAGATCGCTTTTGCTGACCTGCAGGACGATATGGAGCTCGCGGAGGCAATGATGAAGGCAGTGCTGGGCGATATCCTTGACGGCTACATGCCCGAGCTCGAATTCCTGAACAAGTTTTATGACAACGGCCTCATCGAGCGCCTACGCTTTGTTAAAGACTCGCCTTTCGCGCACGTCACGTATACCGAGGCGATAAACATTCTTGAAAAGGCCAACGACCGTTTCGAATACAAAGTCTACTGGGGCTGCGACCTGCAGACCGAGCACGAGCGCTACCTCACCGAAGAAGTATTCAAACGCCCGTTGTTCGTCACCGACTACCCGAAGGAGATCAAGGCGTTCTACATGCGCCTGAACGACGACGGAAAGACCGTGGCGGCAATGGACTGCCTTGTCCCCGGCATCGGCGAGATAATCGGCGGCAGCCAGCGCGAGGAGCGCCTCGACGTACTGGATGCAAGGATCAACGAGCTCGGCCTTGACCCTGCGTCCTACGACTGGTACATGGATCTTCGCCGCTACGGCGGAACGCACCACGCCGGCTTTGGCCTCGGCTTCGAGCGTCTGATCATGTACCTCACCGGTATCAGCAACATCCGCGACGTCCTTCCCTTCCCAAGGACAACAGGTTCCGCACTGTTCTGATACCCGCGCGGCTCCGATACACGCGCGGTTTCGGCGATGCCCGCGCTATCTTGTACCTGCGCGGTTTCGGCAACACACGCGCGGTTTCGGCAATACCGGCAATGTCCTGTACCCGCGCCACGGCGCACAATATCGATATTTCACGGGCGGCAATATCTTGCCGCTCTTTTTTTCTTAAAATGATCGTGCGAGCCGCCTCGCCGATACGGACGCAATTGAAAAAAGCGAACCGAATGATAGCACGAATTTTGGGTCTCATGCGAACCCCGGAATCGGTTCGCATTTCGGTCAAAGCACGAACCGGATGATGACACGAATTTTGGGTCTCATGCGAACCCCAGAATTGGTTCGCATTTCGGTCA
>JAGCTF010000224.1 GCA_017963755.1 Clostridia bacterium
CAGCGGCCTTACCGCCTTGTAAACCTCTTTATACCGGGCGTAGATCTCCATATACTTCTTGTGAAGCTCAGGCCGCGGATAAAACGTCTCGGTCTCCTGGACCATCTTTGACGCCGCATCAGCAAGATCGGCAAACACACCCGCTGCCACCCCGGTGAGCATCGCGCAGCCGACAGTACCGGCATTGACAGTTTTCAGCGCGGTGATAGGCATATTCAGCACGTCAGCCTTCATCTGCATCCAGTATTTTGACTTCGCCCCGCCGCCTGTCGCGCATAATTTCGTAAAGCGGATCCCGGAATCGGCGATCGCTTCATAATTGAGGCGCATCTCATATGCGACGCCCTCCATGCAGGCCCAGTAAAGCTCGGTCACAGTCGTTGCCGTCGTTAAGCCGAGGATCGCACCGCGCGAGCCGGTGTCCATATAAGGTGTCGCGGCGCCTGCAAAATGCGGAAGCACGAGCAGTCCGGTCGGTTCATCGCGGCCGTACGAATCCTCTATCTCCGCCATACTTCTGCCGCCGCCGAAATTGTCGACGCACCACTTGATCAGTGCACCGCCGGTATAAGAAAAAGCGTAGGCGGCATACTTTCCCGGAATGACGTACGGGACAACGGAAAAATAGCCTTTTGCCATCACGTCGATATCCGGCAGCGTGTCGTAGATCGGCGTCAGACACTCGACGGTCCCGGCGCCGTCAACGGCTTTGTCCCCGCTGAATACTCCCGCACCGACGGCCGCGGCCACCTGATCGTGCGCCACCGTTACGATGATACAATCTCTGCAAAGGCCGGTGCGCCGGGCTGCTTCGGCAGTTACGCTGCCAGTTATAGTTCCCGAAGGAACAGGCGCGCTCATGAGCGAAACGTCGATCCCCGCAGCGTCAAATATTTCTTTGCTCCACGTAAGGGTATTGATATCGAAAGCCATCGTGCGCGTTGCCAGCGAATAATCGATCTGCGCCTTTCCGGTCAGATGGCGGACAACGTAATCTCCGATCAGGAATATATTTTTTGCAGCGGCGTAGACCTCGGGCAAGTGCCGTTTGATCCACATCATTTTGGGGATCGAATACATTTCGTGCGGAGCCAGACCGGTGACGTGGGCAATATGCGCTGCTCCGAGCTTTTCCGTAAGTTCGGCGCACTCTTCCGCCCCGCGCGGATCCGTGTAAAGCATCGACGTGTGAAGCGGCTTCCCTTCACCGTCGGTCATGACAAACGTCTCGCCGAAACTGGTCACTCCGATCCCGCCTATGTCCGCATGCTCCGCCGTCATCTCCGCGATCACGGCATAAACGCTGTCCATCAGATAAGTCACGTCGATCTCATGGCCGCTCACTTCGCGGCGCACGGGATAATCACGGTAAGCCTTACCGAGTTCTTTTCCGCCCTCGTCAAACACCGTAAGCTTGCAGCCGGTGGTCCCTATATCCAGTCCCGCGATCTTCATCAGTCTATCTCCACCCAGTCATAGTGCAAATACGTTGTGAACGCTTCTTTAAGTATTTCTTTCACGTGCCCTTCGCCAACGGTCGTATGGTGCTTGAATCCGCCCTTGGCCAGCTTGATCAGTTTGTTCTGCAGATCGGGAACTTCAGCGACTCCGCCGCAGCCGAAGAAACCGTCCTCGATCGGATCGTCGGTAAAGCGCGCTTCGGAAACGTAAATAATGATCTTTCCGTCCCTGGTCTGACAGTTGGAAATGGTGATAGGCATCTCGCGTATGCGGCCTTCGTTGCAGCCCCAGCCCGAACCCGGGTCGGTCTTATCGAACATCTTGTGGTTCGTGACGGTGCCCTTGCACGTCATCAGTCCCTGAGCCACAGGCCCGCAGTGGAACAGAATGACTTTATTCTCGTCGTCGCCGTAGTTATTGTTCCAGTCGAGCACCGCCGCCGGTTTTTCGGTGGCAAGGTTCAGTGCGCGCATCGTTACCGCGGAGCACATATCGATCTCACAGCTGGCTGCGATACCGCGGTCGTTGAGTTCGGACAATATAACGCACGGGCAGATGCGCAGGTGCGCTTCCATTTCGTTCCAGCAGCGGATAGCGAGCGCGTCGAGGTGGTATTCTTCTATGTAGCGGTCAATTACGACGGCAAGTTTTCCGAGGTTGTTCAGGCTCTTTTCAGGTACGGTGGAAAAGTCGCTGTAATTTTTCAGATATTCGAGTTTTGCGATCACGGCCGGATCGTCATTCTTCATCGCATCGACCTTGTCGAACACTTCCGAAAGGTCGAACGATTCGACGTTGATACCGTACTTCTGCATTGCCAGCTCATCGAAACGAACGGTCTTGAAAGCCGTTGTCCTCGCGCCGATGCAGCCCAGATTAAAGCGCTTCATGCCGTTGACGACGCGGCAGATCGCGGCGAAGTCGTCGAGATTTTCCCTGAATTTCGGTGAGAGCGGATGGACAACGTGCGGTTTTAATACTGTGAAAAGCACGTCATACTGTGTGAATACGTCGGTGACGGAAAATTTGCCGCAATATGCGTCGCGCCTGTGTGCGAAATCCATTTTTCCGATCTCATCCGGGTATGCCTGCATCAGGATCGGTACTCCCGCGTCCCTGAGTGCGGTGATCGCGCCGTTTTCATCGGCAAATATCGGCATGCATAATATTACTCCGTCGTACTCGCCTTCGTGTTTCTTGAGCCATTTCGCATAGAGCAGCCCTTCGTCGCGCGTCTCAACTGCGCCGAAACGTGTGAGTTCCTGCTCCATTATGATATAATCATAGCCTGCGTCAGTGACGGCTTTCACCATCTCGTCGCGGGCGTTTAGAATAAGTTCTCCCGGCATGAAGCCGCGGTTGCTGAATGCGAGTGCAAATGTAATTTTTTTGGCCATCTGATAACCCTCCGATAATATATGATGCGTCGTTACGCTTGTTTTTTTAGGATCTAATACTGCGTAAATTATCATATATCGGGAGCAAGATGTCAACCACTTTTTGCCGGCTTTTTGTTGATTTTGCAGGGCGGAGCGGTCAGGCAGCGTGAGTCTGCGGTCAAGCTTCATCTTCCCGCAATTTTATTCTTCCACGTACCCTTTCCCGCGTATGATAGCGATCACGGAGTCAACGTATTTCGTACACACTTCGTCCGAGCCCGCTTCCACCATTACGCGGATGACGGGCTCCGTGCCGGACTCACGCACCAGAATGCGGCCGTTATCGCCCAGCGCCTCCGCCACGCGGTTTACAGCCGCCTGCACGTCAGGATCGCCGAGCGTTTCCGGTTTGGACTTTACACGCACGTTTTTAAGGACCTGCGGATAGAACACTACGGGCGCCGCGAGCTCGCTCATGGGCTTTTCCTTCGCCAGCATAACTTCCATCAGTTTGAGGCTGGTGAGTATGCCGTCGCCGGTCGTGGCGTATTTGGAGAATATGATATGGCCGCTCTGCTCCCCGCCGATACGATGGCCGTTCGCCGCCATATTTTCATATACGTATTTGTCCCCGACCTTCGTCTTCTCGTAGCCGATACCGACCTTGTCCAGCGCTTGGTACAGGCCGAAATTCGACATAACGGTGGTGACCACCTTGTTATTCAGCAGCTTGCCGCGCTCTTTCATATAAAGGCCGTAGATGTAGAGGATGTGGTCGCCGGTGACAACGTTCCCCTTCTCGTCAACGCACAGGCAGCGGTCCGCGTCTCCGTCGTACGCGAAACCCACGTCCAGGCCGTTGTCGACAACGAATTTCTGCAGATGTTCGATGTGCGTGGAGCCGCAGTCGGTATTGATATTGTACCCGTCTGGAGCGTTGTTGATCACGTACGTCTTTGCGCCCAGAGCGTCAAAGACACCTTTCGCGATCGACCAGGCGGCGCCGTTGGCAGCGTCCAGACCGACCTTTACGTTTTTGAATCCGAATTTGGACAACGAGATAAGGTACCCTATATACCTGTTCCTGCCCGCGACGTAGTCAACGGTGCGTCCGACGTTCCTTGTCGCCAGCGGCACTTCGAGCTTTCCGTCAATATAGTCCTCGACCTCACTGATGGTCTCTTCGTCTATCTTCTCGCCCTTGCCGTTCAGGAGCTTGATGCCGTTGTCGTAGTACGGGTTATGCGAGGCGGAGATCATTATTCCGCAATCGAAGTCGTCAACGCGCGTGATGTACGCGACGGACGGTGTGGTGGTGACGTGCATGATGTACGCGTCCGCCCCGGAAGCCATCAGCCCGGTGCACAACGCATATTCGAACATATATGAGGAGCGGCGCGTATCCTTCCCGATCACGACGCTGGCCTTTTTATTCATGCGCTCGCCGTAATACCAGCCCAGAAAGCGCCCGATCTTTATCGCGTGTTCGTACGTTAAATTTACGTTGGCCTCGCCGCGGAAGCCGTCGGTACCAAAATATCTGCCCATGTCAGCGCTCCTCCTTTGCCGTAACTGTGCCGTCGTTCTTCCAGATGCTGTACGCCGGGACCGTGCCTCGAACGCAGCTGGTGGGATAAATATTCGAATGAGGCCCTATAACCGTACCCGGATTGAGCACGGAATTGCAGCCAACTTCCACGAAATCACCGAGCATTGCCCCGAACTTTTTCAGCCCGGTCTCAAGCTGTTCGGCGCCGTCATGGACGACAACCAATGTTTTGTCTGATTTTACGTTTGATGTGATGCTGCCCGCGCCCATGTGGCTGTACCAGCCCAGGATCGAATCACCGACGTAGTTATAATGCGGGGTCTGTACGTGGTCAAACAAAATTACGTTCTTGAGTTCTACGGAGTTTCCGACAACGCAGTTCGCTCCGACGAGCGCTGCGCCTCTGATGAACGCGCAATGCCGCACTTCAGTCTCCGGCCCTATTATGCAGGGCGCTCCCAGATATGCGCTCTGAAAAACTTTAGCGGTCTTATGCACCCAGACGTGCTCCGAAACTTCCTCATAATCATCGCCCAGCTGCGCGCCGAGCGTCAATATCAATTCTTTTATTCCTTTTAGCGCCTCCCAGGGGTACGTGAACCCGCGCAGATATTCTGCGGCAAGCGTGTGCCCGCCTTCGAGGTCAAACAGTTCTTTTACAGTGTACAAAGCTTATTCCTCCAAAAACAGCAAAATGTCATAGCAAAACGCAAAGTCCGCCCTTTATTTACGGTGTACGGACTTTCGTTTAAGTGCTGAGAAAAGCTCTGTTACAGTGTTGATTCTGCTTTTTGATTTTCTCTTCGATCCACTTTAAAACCGCGGCAGCATCCGCCGAATCTTTCGATAACTGCCGTCCTCGTCGACCTTCCGGTCCCGGCGCTAACAACGTCCCCCTTTCCTCCTGTTTCAGGTGCGTCGTTTTACTTGATCCCGTCCTGCTCCGGCCGCTGTCCGCGGTCAATTCATTCCGGTCCGTCCGGCCGCCTGCTTCGCGTCCCGACGTGCCCTCATTGTACCCGAAAAGGTATGCGGTGTCAAATCGGGGGGCGGATCGCAAATGGCAAATGGCAACTATCGGCGTTCCTTCGGGGCGAAGAAGGTGCGCCCGCTCCAAGAAATTACCGCACCTCTACTTTTCACTTCACAAGTTGCGTCACATGCGATATAATGGAAAGCAAGAAAATAACATGAAAGGGACGCAAAAATGAAGATCAAAGCAGTCAAACTCTACGAAAACGGTTTTATGACACAGGCACTCGCATGCGGAGGCGAAGGAATGGAAGGAATTGACCCAGCAGTACGCTACCGCTCGAGCCTTCAGAACTTCGTAATAGACACAGGAGACGAAGTTATACTTGTTGACACAGGAATGCCCGCCGAGGTGCCTGACGCGATCCCCGACGAAAAAACGCTCATCTACATGGGCACCAAAATACAAAATTACGTTGACGCCCTCGCGGAACTCGGATACAGACCCGAGCAGATCAGCAAGATCCTCATAACGCATAAGCACGCGGATCATACAGGCGAATTGCGCAATTTCCCCAACGCGAAGATCTACGCATCCGAAGAAGAAGCTAAAGCGGACGAACTGAAATTATATCCGAACGTGATCCCGGTCAGCTTCACCGACGGTCCGTACGCGAATTTTGAGAAAAGCCAGAAGATCGCAGAAGGCGTTTTTTATATCGAAGCCAAAGGCCATACGACAGGAAACAGCATCGTGATAGTCGAAGACGGCGGGCTCTACTATATGATCCACGGCGACGTCACGTACACGGACGAGGCGCTGTATGAAAACAAACTGTCGATAGTATTTGAAGACATTGCCGCCGCGAGGAAAACGCTCGATGCGGTACGTGAATTCATCGGCAGCCATCCGACGGTCTACCTTTCGACCCACACGCCGCTCGGATATGAAAATCTCGAGAACAAGGCGGTAGTTGACCTTAACGATCCCCCGGAGAGCAAACCGGTCGGAGAGATCCTTATCAGGCAGGAGAGCGGAAAATACGTCTGCAGCATATGCGGCTACGTTTACGACCCGGCGGAGCACGATGGGACTGCGTTCGAAGAGCTCCCGGACGACTGGCGCTGCCCGCGCTGCAAGCAGCCTAAAGACAAATTCAACAAAGCGTAAGAACAGAAGGAGGAACCACTATGAAAACAGCTGTTCGTTATTTCACCAAATCAAAAAAAGGCAACACCAGAAAGCTCGCTGATGCCGTTTCTAAAGCGACAGGCATCGAAGCACTCGACGTTTCGGCAGATCTCGAAGAAAACGTTGACAGACTGATACTGATCAACGCGATGTACGCGGCGAATATCGATAAAGAAGTAAAAGAATTTCTTGCCCGGAACAAGGACCGCATCGGCGAGGTGGTCAATATGAACACTTCTGCTTCCGGCGCTTCCACGTGGAAGGCGGTCAAGAAAGTTACCGACGAGCTCGGCATCACGCTCAGCGAGAAGGAGTTTCACTGCGCCGCTTCGTGGATCTTTATCAACAAAGGTCTCCCGAGCGAAGATGACCTGAAGCGCGCGGGAGAATTCGCGGCTGCGCTTTGAGCAATTGTAGAAATATCGCGCCCAAAATCCGGAGGTAAATATCATGAAAAAACTGTTTGCTATGTTGATCACCCTGTCACTCCTGGCGGGTCTTTCCGCCATACCCTCTTTCGCTTCAGCCGCGCAGTCTGACTTCGACACGAACTACGGTTTCGTAGCCATGAACGAAAGCAGCAAGATCACTCTCCGGGAAGAAAGTGTCTGGCTCACCGCGAAGGAAGCCACGAGTGGCGACATATTCGATTACGTTTATAAAAAGCCGGTCGATCCGAACGATTTCGAACTGAATTACACCGTCGTTAACGACACGACGCGGGACAACGGCACGCACTCGCGGTTCAACATTTACGTATTGCCCTCCGCGGGCGCGGCACCGGGCGACGGCGTGCTCATACAGTTGATCCAGTTTGCGCTCGGCGCTGACAATGACGAAATCAAGCATAAACTTATTGTCGGCTCCGGTCCTGAAGGCGGCTGGGATAATTACGCTTCTTTCAACGAAGACTACTCCGTCGCTCTTAAATTGTACTCCAAAGACGGTACTTTCCACCTGTCCGTGAACGGCAGCGACTACCGCTTTTCCGGTGCGAACGCGAACCTGCTTAAATCATTTGCCGCAAACGGAGGCGCATACGTGCGTTTCTCCGCGCGCTTCCAGGAAAACGGCGAGTCGGCGTACGGCGGTGATTACGCGGTAGCGAGCCTGAAAGACGCAGGAGGCGTTGTCAATTTCGGCACAAAATACGGCACGAAGGAAGACCGCTCGTCAGACATTGACGTATCCGGGCCGGACAGTTTCGAGGGAGTCTACGGCGACGACATCAAGGGCAAGCTCGAATTCACGCGTTTCGACTACAACAGCCTGACGCCCGAGGGCACCACGCTCAACTACTCCGTAACGGAAGACGGACTTTCATTGTTCGGCCGCAACGACGAGAACGGCTTCTCGGCAGGCGTTTCGTACCAGCAGCCGGTCAAACTTGACCACGACAACGAACTTTCTTTCACGCTTGTGATGCCGGACGAAGTTTACAGTTACAACAGCAATAAAGTTGCGGAATACAGCGCGTTCGTGTGCGAAACGCCGAACGTCAATTTCTCGGGCACCCGCAGCCTGTACCTGCGCTTCTCGTTCCGCTCCGACGATTACAAAGTCAGCAGCGCCTCTCCCGCCGTGCTCGAAGTGATAATGTGGGACGATCAGGACGCGAACCTTGTCGTTGCCAGCAACACAGTGACGATCGCCCCGAAGCCGGACGCAGGCAACGAATTCACGTTCCGCATCGTTTTTGACGGCAGCGCTAACTGCTACAAACTTTACGTTAACGGACAGCGCGCCTCCACGAGCGCGACCGAACTCAGTATGACCGAGTATTTTGACAAGATAATGGCGGCAAAATTCCTTTCCACCACCGTCAGCCTCGCCACCGCGGACCGCACTTCGGGCGGCTTTGCCGAAGGCGACGAAGGCATGATCGGATTTACGCTCAGGTCTATAAACGGGCTCAAACTCGTCAACGAATCGCCGGACGCAGTGGAAGCGATCGAACTTTTCGTTGACGACGTTACGGAAGATACGGTCGTTCTCTCCTGGGTGGAAGCGGAACTTCCCGAGACGGATTTTGACGCCCCGCTCGGCCCTCCGGACGGTTATTTAGTAAAAAGAGTCAAAGGCGTCATCGGTGATGACGGCATAATGAATACGGAAGACGACGGCGCGTTTTACGTCGAGGGCCTGGGCACGACGAGCTACGAAGATAAGAGCGTGACGCCGGATACGCGCTATTTCTACACCGTATGCGCAGTGAAAAATGATGGCGGAAATTACGTAGAACTGCTCTCTTCGTACAGCGTGCGCGCGGTAACGTCTGGCGGTGAAGTGGCCGAGCAGACCGAGCCGCCTTACGCGACTGACATTCCGGCGGATGCGACTGAGGACAATAACGGATCCGGGGACGCTACTCCTGCTCAGGCGACCGGGGACAACAGCCGGAGCGGAGATGGTAAAAACAATGCTCTGCCCATTATACTGGGAGTCGGAGGAGCGGTGATCGTCGCCGGAATCGTAATTGCCCTGCTCGCGGTCAAAAAGAAGAAGAAAGGCTGACGGATCATGGATAAAGGCAGGCGGAAACTTACGCGCGGAAACAGATTGACCGCGGCGGCGATAGCGGCGGCAATGTCGGTCGCGCTGGTATTGCCCCTCGCCGGATGCGGCGGGAACGGAAACGGCGGAAACGTGAACACGCCCGGGGGAGATATTGTCCTTCCCACACATAGCGAAGGGAGCATCATCGAAATGAAAGAATACGCCGTAACTAAGACGGTCGCCGATTTTAAATACGGCGTCGCAGGTCCGTACGATAAATATACGAAATCCGCAGATGAAGGCTGGAACTACTGGCTTTCGCGCTCGTTTGCGAGCCTCACGCCCGAATACAGCTACACGCCGGACGCATCAGGCGAAGCACTGGAATACAAATCAAACTGCGTATGGTCGGATGACGGCTCGGACGATGACTGCAATTACGTGACGATCTATCCTTCCGCAAAAGACAGCACGAACGGGACCGCCGAATCTGAATTCCTGTTCTACATCCCCTGCCTTAACCCCGAAGGCACGCCTATAAACTACGGCGTATACCCGAAAGAATACGAAAACTACCTAGACCTCTCCGAATACGATAACCTGTCGTTCATATTCTGCGCGCAGTCCGAACTCGGTTCCGACGTGGCGTTTGAAATTTACCTCAAAAATCACGGCTCGGAGCGGTACAAAGTTTACGAGTATAAGGGCAATGGCGGAAAGATGCGCATAGATATCGACCTGCGCGCGATCGAAACAGACCGCCGCGACCGTTTGGAATCGCTCACCGTCGTAAACGTTATCAGCAACATGGCTAAGGGCGACCGCATACTTAACTGCTGGTATAAGCTCGAAGCCGGGGCGGAAAAAGTGTTCCTTGAAAAGACTTCGCGAATGAGCGGCGTCAGCGTGAAGAGCGAATTCCTCGGCAATATGCTTTATACGATGTGCGGAGCGTATTCCGCCACCGGTTTTTACGACAGCTCGGACGGAAAATACAAAATCTGGTACGGCTCGGGCGTGCCTGAACAGCAGTCCACGGACAACGTTTATTATATGGAATCGACCGATCCGGAGCGGGGCTGGAGCAAGCCCGTGCGCATCACCACCGACGGCTCCACGAAAGGCACGCTCACGGATAAGAGCGGGAAGCTTCGCGGCTCCTCCTCCCCTGTCGGATACGGCGGCGATCCGGCGGTCGTGAAGGTAGACGGCACGTACTATATGTACTTTTCAGGGATCGAATGGAACCTTGACGACGGCACGTACCACCACTGGAACAAGATCTGGCTCGCCACTTCGACCGACGGTCTCAACTGGACGGCATACGGTGCGGTAGTTGACACAGAAAACGGCGGTTCACTCGGCTACGGCTCGGGCGCTCCGAGCGTCGTATACTACGGCGGAAAATTCTATATGTACTACTATTCGCAGTCGCACGACGTTAACTACCCCGACGAACCCGGCGGCCTCGTACTTAAGATCAGCGACGACGGGTACCACTTCGGTAAGGCGATCTCGATCGACCGGACCATGCCCTCGATGGAAGTAAAATACGTTCCGGAACTTATGAAGTGGATCGGCTGCTACTATACCGAAGACCGTCAATACGGCGAAGGCTGCAAGGCAGGCGTGCGCGTGGCGTTTTCGAACGACGGCATAAAGTGGACGTTTGATTTTACGGACAATTCTCTTATCGCTCAGGATATGGATATTCCGCTCAACCATAACCCGGGCTTCATCGGCACCGAGACCGGTTTCGCAGGGACAACGATCTATTGCAACTGGGGCGCGAACGACCTGCCGCTCACTGTGGACGGCTACTGGTTCTCTTCCGCCCAGTACGACGCGCGTCAGCTCGAATTCGGGAAAATTACTTTGAGCTGACTCTGAACTCTTAATTCTTAACTCTCAGGTCACTTTTCTGTTGACTTTACAATCGCATTTTTATAAAATTAACCTCAGAAAATCCGTTTTCAGGAGGTTGTTTTTATGAAAAAATCCGGCAAAAGTATTTATGCGATCATAGCGGCCATACTATGCGCCATAATTGTCCTCGGAGCGGCCGCGGGCTGCAATAAAACGCCCGCAAATAACGACCCGGGAACAGGCGAAAACACGGAAGCTCCCGTTGACACCGCGACCGAAGAGCCCGAAGTCCCGAAATATAAAGTGCTTGCCCACTGGAAACTGCAGAATCAGGAAGGATACTATACCGGATCTGTTGACGACGACACGATCGGCTTCAAGGACCTTTCGGGCAACGGAAACGACCTTATCGCAAAAGTCGCGGGCAACGGCGACCAGCTCGACATATTCAGCTGGGACAACGACGTTGACAGCGCCGCTTTTAAGTTCGGTTCCGGCCTGAAATTCAACAACACCAAAGCGCTCGCCGCGACCGTTGACCCGTACAAAGCCTCCGAAACGAGCTATACCGGCGGCTACACTTCCGGCAAATACCTCGAAACAGTAAAAGGCGCCCCGATCAATTCTTCCACATTTGACGGCGGCTTCTCTATCGAAGTCATATTCAAACTCTCAAAAGATCTTGACAACGAATACAACAGGTACACCGGCATGTTTTCGCGCCAGGGTGTTATAGAGGACCAGAACGAACCTCCGTTCTCCATCGCTATTTCAGAGTGGAACAACGACGCCGCGACCGGGACAATAAACGAAAACGAGACCTGGCTCCAGCTTCTGATCGTCAATGACTATACAAAATTAAATCACGAGATGGACGAGATCCTTGTCGCCGCTGACACGTGGCACCACGTACTGATAACGCTGGATGATCTGGGCAAAGTACTTGTTTACCTTGACGGCGAAAAGCTGTTTGATACCTGGAGCGGATTTGAAGGCATTTTCTGCACGGATCCGGACTTTTCATGGGAAGTCGGAGTAGGTCGTAAATTCGGCGGCGATCACAAGACGGATTCCAAAAACGAGAATTCTCCGGAAGGAATGATCCGCAGACTTTTCGCCGGTTCCATAGCGGAGATCAGAATAACTGACAAACCGATAGAAGTTGCAGACTCGCTGTTTGCAAGCGAGTTTATTAAAGAGAAATGAGGTTCAAAGAAACACAAAATGTTATTTGCTAAAAAATCACAATTTGTTACGATCATTATCTCCGCGATCCTGACAGTCTCGCTGCTGTCGGGGTCGCTCATTTGCTTTGCGGGAAATGACGATGAAGTATTTAACGGAGCCGCCCTCGAGACGGTGATCGCCCCGGACGCGTTCGAAGAAAATGCCTACGGACTGCGCGGATTTGCCGCATCCCCCGACGGAAAGAGGCTGTTTTTGGGCTACCTTCACGGACCGTACGGTGACGAAGCGCATATCTCCGTACACGATGCCGGAACATTTGAAAAAATAACAGAATTCGCACCGGTCGTTGACCAGGATATACCTGTAGACAAGGGCAATTATTATGCGAAAGGCCTTGCGGTCGATAACCGCGGCTTCCTTTTCGCGGGCGTAACGCATGCCGAGACAAAGTATTGCAGCATATACTGTTACGACAATTATTATAGGGAGATCGGCCACGTTGTAGAAGAATTTGATGACATCACCGGCATCAACGGAGTAGCTGTGCACAGATCCGGCGACCGCATCCTCCTGTACGTGCTCACCTGCTATCACGTTGACACGATACGCTGCTACGACGTCACGGATCCCACGAATATGAAGCTGTACGACGGTTTCGGAGAAGGCGGAGTCGTTGACTACAACGAACTTACAGGATCAGAACGCGACCCCGGCTACGTCGCCGTTGACATCGACGGAAACGTATTTATCACCTGCCTGCTCAAGGACAACGGTCCGGCGAAAGGCAGCCACGTGCTGAAACTCAGCCCCGACGGGAAAACGATCGCTGCCCGCGCGGCCGTCAACGAAGCATACGGCATCTGCACTGCCGGAGATTACCTGTTTGTCTCAACCTACAACGGCGCAGATTCTAAAGTTCTGGTGCTGAACCGCTCCGATCTGTCTGAAGTCGCGTCAATGAGTTCCGGCGACCAGGAGGACCCGCTGACGTCTATCGCGTACAGCGGACAATACCTGTTCGTTGCCGACCAGGGTTACGAGCAGCTCGACGATTCAGGGCGTGTGCTGCGTTCAGATAAAGCGCTTAACGTCACGCGCGATCCGAAAGAGACCGAAAAAGTTGACCCGGGCGAATACGAAACTCCCCCGACGGCAGTTCCGACGCAGGAACCCGAAGACAGCGAAGGCTCTGTCTTAAAACACCTGAACTATCCATTGATCGTGATCCTGGCTCTGTGCGCCGTCGCGGCAATCGCAGCCGTTATAATCATACTGTCCAGACGCAAAAACAAAAAACAAAAATAATTCACGGAGGAATAAAAATGACAGATAAAAAAACGATGATCGCGCGCGTCAATAAAATGGAGCAAAACTACGACGCATGCCTTAAAGCCGAAAAAGAATTGTCCGCCGCGCTTGAAAACTACCAGAAAGCACTCGGCAGTTTTGCCGAACTGGCCTCCTATTATGACGGCGGCGACTGGAAGGAAGACTACGAAGCGGACGAAGCCGGAAAACTTGCCGCGGTACCGAAGAAAGGCGTCCTTTCGCAGGACGGCCTTTATGATCTGCTCGCGGCAAACAAAGAACTCACGGTAGATATGCTGAAGCTCCTCACTGAGATCGCAAAACGCGGAATAAGATGAACCGGCGGCTTATATTATTAACAAACGACGACGGCATCGACGCACCGGGATTGCTAAGGCTCGCCAGAGCGGCGGTCAATTTCGGTGAAGTCTGGATCGTTGCGCCGGACGGCCAGAGAAGCGCCGCGTCTCACAGTATTTCGCTAAGAGTTCCTTTCGACGTTTACCCTCAGGGGTACCCTGTAGAAGGAGTTAAAGCGTTTTACTGCACCGGCAGCGCCGCTGACTGCGTGCGCGTGGGTTTCCACAACATTCTCCCCGGCGTACCTGACGTCGTGCTTTCCGGCGTAAATCACGGGTACAACGTAGGCGCGGATCTCCAGTATTCTGCCACCGCAGGCGCCGCGTTCGAAGCGGTATTCCTGGGTTCCAGAGCAATCGCTTTTTCAGAAGACCATACGTCGCACGGAGAGACCGCGGAGTATTATCTTAACTCCGTTTTAGAAGAATTAATAGATCAGAAGGCCCCTGACCGCAGCATCCTAAACGTCAATTTCACCGGAAGCGTTCTGTCCGAATGCAAGGGCATACTGCGTGACCGGTTCGTGTCGCGGCACTCGGGATTCAGGGACAAATACAGAATACTGGAAACACTTCCAGGAGGAGGCGCTCGCTACCTTATCGAAGGTGCGGTCAATATCGATTCCGAGCCGGGCTCGGACCTTCGCGCCGTACTCGACGGATACGTATCGATCGGAACTGTTAAAAACGTGTCATAAAGGAGGAACATATGCTCAAGAAATTCTGCTTATTACTGGCCGCAGTAATGCTCGTGCCTATACTTTTATCGGGCGGCCCGGCATTGGCCATGAAGCACCCCGGACGAATTGACGGCGTAGACTACAGCAGGATCAATGAAAACAAGAACCTGCGCACCGAAGTCCAGTTTACGCTCGGCACGACACAGTTCAAAGGAGAACTTGTCAACGGCAATACGCTTAGCAACGACGAGATCGACAAGATCATAAGGCAGGTCATGAATAAAATGTTCATCACCTGCGGAATGCTGGAATTCTCAAAATCCGTCATAGAAGAAGCAAAGCAGCTCAAAGGGTTCGATCCGGCAATGGCGCTCAGGATCGGGTTGAATATCGTCGGATACGGTACTGTGAATGACATTTACGATATGTACCAGGGTAAAAAACCGGTCCCGGACGGTCTCAAAGATATCATAATCGGAGACCTTACCGGAGAAGCCCTTAAACTGATCACAGGAGTAAAATGGGCCGATATAGTACTGAACGCTTTCCTCGCATCGAAAGACATTGCCGCAGAATGGACGCGCTTAGAGCATGAAAAAGAGATCGCGGAACTGGCAATGCAGCGCGAGCTTATGCTCGAAATGTTCTATAAAGAGTGCAACGAAAGGCTGCGCGCGGCCGAAGAGGAAAAAGGCTCTTCTCAGTGGAAGCTGAAGGTCAACGACATAAAGAGTAAGACTAAAAAGTTCTTCGGGATCGACGTTAATCAGATCCAGCAGCTCATAGTGGATATGGAGCGCGTTGACAGCTACGGCGAAAAGTCTCCGACTAACTGGAGCGGCATTTACGAAGGCTCGATCACGATAAAATTCTGGCATAACCTTGACAACTTCGACGCTAACTTCCCCACTATTTTCACTGATTCGAGCCGCATTTTCAGCAGGATGCAGACCATCTACAAAGTACGCCCCGAATCAGCCAAGGAAAAATCCACCCTCACTAAAATAATAACGATAAACGACGCGCAAATACACATCGATAAACGCAACGCCGTAGGTACGACGCTTACGAAGACCGTTCCGCTTAAGGGCGCGGAAGACGTCTCGGCGTTCAATCTTTCGCACGTTGTTTCGTATACGCTGAACCTGGGACTGTGGAACGACGGCATTCTGGACATCTCGGGAAACGGCGGCTCTTACCACTGCGAAACGTCCCTGAACGAGCACTGCTCCGGCACGCTGCTCAATGGCAACAGGTACCCCGCCATCATGTGGAACAGCCACGAAGTGATCTCCTGGGATACGCTTTCAATACCTCGCGTTGGCTGGACTCACCGCGACCTCGAAGGTGCGGGAAAGAAGAACATTGGCAATCCGGCGCTTGCGGATTACCAGATCTTCGACGATCTGCGGGACAATATGATCACGCTCTGGATCAAAAATATCGATAAGGTGGTGAGCGCATGAAAACTGCAGCGAATAATAAAAACTGTTCTGTTAAACTCATAGCGTTAATACTTATATGCGCTTCCGTAATACTCGCCGCTCTTGCATTGACCGCCTGCTCCAGGTTCAAAAAGCCCGCAGGCCCCGGCGGTGAAGAAAACACGTACCCGCTCACCGAAGCGGAAACAACGATATTGTCCGTCGCTGCAGGTAATTTTGACCTCGACAGCCTCTCGCTTGAAGAACTCAGCGAGCTTTACGACAAGTTCCTTGAAAGCGGAGAGACTTACTCAATCAATATGGGCGCGGAGTACGATCTGCTGTACAAAGACGTCGAGATAAACGGTTTCGATCCGGAAGCCGAAGCGGATTTCACTTATTCGCAGGATGCGCAGACCGCCGTGTTCTCGGACGAAAAATGGATCGAAAAAGAATACGAAGCGCTTGATATCACCGAAAATATG
>JAGCTF010000225.1 GCA_017963755.1 Clostridia bacterium
AGATGGCTTACCGAATATAATTTTTAATTTGGAGGATGATCAAAATGAAAAAAAGAATCATGACCGTTGCCGCCGTTATTATACTGGCGATAGCACTGCTGGCCGCCTGCGGAAAAGCGCCCGCGGTCGATGAGAATACCAATACGGCTCAGCCCGCAACTGCTCAGCCTACGCAGGCCCCTGCGGATGATCCTACTGATGCTCCGACTGCCGTCCCTACCGAAGCTCCGACCGAACAGCCTGTCGCGACCGAAGTACCGACAGAACAGGCTGAGGTGACAGAAAAACCTGACGACGGCAGCATCGACCTCGAAAAACTGATCGACGATTCGTACGGATCTGTAGAAATAAGCAGCAGCTCGATAACGCTCGACGTCCTTTCAACGTACGGGGACGTGGCTTATTTCGCTCTCGATAATTCGCAGAATTTCACGCTGTCTTTCCGCATTTCCGAATATCTGCCGGATGAGAACCATCAGCAGGTCGGAATACTTATCGCGCCGGACGTTAAAAATCTCGGCCTGTACGGTAAATTTATGCGCACGTTCTCCGGCGAAAACGTGATCGAGTATTACGGAACCGCTAATTCGTGGGACTCTCCCGAAGGGGCAGGAAGGACGAAGGATCCTTTTACCGATTCTGACAGCATCTACCTGAAGCTTGATGCGGCTGACGGAAAATTCACGTTCTCCGCGAGCAAAGACGGAGCGGAATGGACTGTACTTGACACGTACAACGTATTGTTCACCGACGAACTGCAGATCGGTTTCACAGGCGCCACGTTTACGTCGGCAGGTGCGCATGCGGTCTTTGATAATATCCAGATCACTTATAATTGAAATGAGGAAACGATTGCCTGATCGGGGAGAATGATTATGAAACGTTTCGGGGCAATTAATGGCGTGAATACACGCTTTGAAGAACGTCTGATCACGGGAATACGCGTCGGAGAAGAGGAACTGACGTCCTTTTTGGGCGCGGACAATATGCTGATGGCTAAGGCTGTTGACAGCACGGTGACTGAGACGGAGGTAGTTGTCCACACTTTGCCGGGAGTGGCGATCGCGTTGAATGACGAGCGGATCTCAGGCGAAACAGCCATAAAAGTACAGCTGAAAGACGGTTTTAATTCTTTTACCATCACCGCTTCGCTTCGCGAAAAAACCGGGACTGTTTTTCTGAACGTCGAGCGGCTGCCCGCCGGATTGTACGAAGAAAGTACGCGCCCCGTTTATCATTTTACGCCGTACAGGCACCAGATGAACGACCCGAACGGACTCGTATACGACGAAGAAGCGGGGCTTTACCACCTGTTTTTCCAGTGCAACAGGCCTTTTGCGAGCGGCGTTGACGCCAGAACACGCACTACCGGATGGGGACATGCTGTGTCGGGGAACCTGATAAAGTGGGAAGAACAGCCGATGGCATTGACGCCGGATCCGCTGGGCGCCGCCTGGTCTGGCTCGGGCGTCGTTGACCGCGACAATACTTCCGGCCTGTTTGACGAAAGCGTTCCGCCCGGATCGCGTCTGGTTGTATTCTACGCTAACGTATACGGCGACGAGACGTACGGTATGGCAAAGATCAGTATGGCGTACTCGAAGGATGCCGGTCAGACCTGGATAAAATACGCGGATAATCCGGTGGTGAAAAATACTGCGAACCGTTACGGCGCAGGGCTCAGGGATCCGAAGGTTATAAGATATGAAAACCCGAAGCTTGAAGGCGGCTGGTGCTGGCTGATGGTTACGTGCGGTGATACTTATCTGTTCGCATCCAGAGACCTGATCAACTGGAAAGTTCAGGGCGGGACCGTGTGCGACGTGAACGGTAAAAGCGTAGAATGCGAATGCCCGGACCTGTTCAGGCTGCCCGTTGACGGCAATCCGGAGAAGGAAAAGTGGATACTAACGTGCGGCGGAGTTTCGTACCTGGTAGGCGAACTCCTTGTCAACGATAGCGGATGCGTCGAATTTATTGCCGAAACCGTGCCAGTCGTAAACCTGAACGGCATTGCCGACCAGATCTCTGGCATCAAAGCGCCTGAGATCTACGCCACGCAAACGTTTTACAATGATCCGGCCGGGCGCCGTGTGTCAATGAGCTGGATCCGCGATCCGTACCAGGACTGGCGCGACAAGGTCTGGAATTCGGCGCAGTCGATACCGCTGGTCAATACGCTAAGGACGGTTGGGGATACGGTGACGCTTTGCCGATATCCGGCAGAGGAGGTCGATTCCGCGCGCAAAGAACTCATTTTCTATTTGCGTGACGCAGAAATAGGCCCCGGAAGCACAAATCCGCTCGAAAGCGTGCATTCGGATTGCTTCGACCTTTACGCGGTGATAACGCCCGGCAATGCCCGGAATATCGAACTTGCCGCCCGCTCCGGAGGTCCGGATCCGTCGGAAGCCGAACTGAAGCTCTGCTACAGCGTGCCCGAAAACAAGCTGTACGTGGTCAAGAAAGGCGACGGATGGCAGGGCGTGTACGAGCCAGAGGTGCATACCGGTGCTGACGGGAAACTGCGTATCAGGCTGATGCTGGATAAGATCTGCTACGACGTATTCGGGAACGACGGCGAGGCGGCGGTCCAGGGCATCCTGTACACGATGAGCGGTGCTGACGGGCTGACGCTAAGAGCAGACGGCAGCGCTAAGGTCGATCTGCTCGAAGTGTGGTCAATGGAAGGTAATTAACGCCTGCCTCAGCACGCTTCGCTTTGAGCTTTGGCTCTTTTACTGTTTCCGAGAAAACTGTTTATGAAACATTGCGCAGAGGTTGGAGCAAAGGAATCAAAGGGTGGACTGGTACGGAAAAGTATTAGTGGGTAATACGCATGCTCGATAACCGCTAGCACACGCTTTTCACTAAGGTTACGCTACCATCAGGTCCGTGTGGAGGTTCCTCCATACAGGTTCAAGTCCTGCTATCCGCACTATAGAATGGCCCCGAGATTAACTTCCCCGGGGCTGTTTTCTTTAGTGGGTCCGGGCTTCCGCCTGCATCGTTTGCCGAAGGTTTGGCGCGTGAGCGGCAAGCCAAAGGCGATGCTCGCTTTCTTTCGCATTCTTTAAAAATTCGATGCGCCAAATTGAAAAAATGTTTGCATTCGAATGACGGAAATGATAAAATCAAAACCAGAAAAACAGAACGGATCTTGTTGCCCCAAACATAGTATACGGAGGAGCGAATATGACTACAGCGAACAGACATCTCGGGTTGAAACTGATTGCTCTTGCACTTGTTGTAACAATTTTTGCAACATTACTTCCACAACGTATGGTATTTGGGGCTGAAAAGAGTGATATTCCGAAAATGATTTCTCCCGAGGCGGAGTTTGATTTTCCTGATAACAGTGATCCTGACAGTGAACCGGAACGAACAAATCGTTCAGATATATTTGACGAATACGAACAACTCGCGCTTGAGGAACTTGGAAAACCTGCAACCGTTGAAGATATCGATCCGTACAGACGTTCCGATGTTACATACGAACTCCGGAATATCGAAAACGCATTCACAAGAAATTATGCACTCGAGAGCGGCAACTATACACGCCTTATCTTTGGCCGTCCGGTCAATTACAAAACAAATGACGGACAGTGGCGCAAGATCAATCTCTCACTTGAAAAAGAGGGAAATCTATACCGGACAAAGGACACGCCGTACTCTCTAAATTTCTTGTCCCGCGGAGCAGACGATATTGACACCCTCAAACTGAATCACGCCGGCATATTTCTTGCCATGAGTCCGGTCAGAATTGCCACGGACTCTGTCGAACCAGTGTATTCTCCGGCGTCACATACAAATGACGAACTGTTGACCGAAAACCCATGCGAGAGCGGATCGATCGTTTATCCGGAAATAATCGGTAAAACACAAGATTCTCCTTCGGCATCCCTTGAGTACATTCTAGAGCCATACAAAGTTAAAGAGAATATCGTTATCAGCGAAGGCGGGTTTGAACAGTACTCTTATTCATTCAGACTTATTACAAATGCCCATGCTACTGAAATCAAAGAGAGATCCGTACAATTAATTAATGAATCAGGAGAGACCGTTTTCGAACTGTCTGCGGCAGTTATGTCTGATGCTAAGGGTACATTTTCTGATGACGTTCAGCTGGCTGTTTCGCAGGATGAATCCGGATACATTGTCACGATCGTTGCCGACGCCGAATGGATCAATGCGCCAGAAAGAGTATTTCCGGTGGCGATTGATCCGACAATAGACATAATTGACCCTGACAGTGCCGATGCGTATGAGGCGGTCTATGTAAACAGCGCCATACGCGGATACGGGATATCCGTAGGCCACGGGTTTACTTCATATATCAGGCTTTCAGAAGATCTGCTGACCGGACTTCCTGTGGGAAGCGTTATTTCCGATGCCACAGCTTCCTTCAGCGGGAGCTATTATTCTTCCGGGATGATGATTTCTACGGTTGCATTTCGTTCGGAACTGATCAATTCATCCTGGTCTCCTTCATCGGTTTACAGCGGAGGCAGTGTTCCTCAGGTTCCTTCGGCATATTCCGGACTAACGGACTCGGCGAGAAAAGACTGCTTGATTCTCGGAAACATGCAGGTAAAGTTTGACCTGAAAATAACAGAAGTTGTAAGAGGTGTGTTGCTTGGAAATAGCTACGGCTTTGCATTGACAACGGAAAGCCTTTCCGGAACTTTCCCGGCTTTATTGCCAATGACCATTTCTTCTGTTCAAATAACTTATTCGGACAATTCGGGGCTCAATTCATACCAGAGCACACACTCAATATCAATCGACGGCTCCGGCACAGCGTATATCAAAGATGTAAATGGTGATCTGTCTTTTATTCATCCGGGAATATCCACAAAAGGTGAAATACTGCCGGTCTCAATTGATCTCGTATACAACTCCGCTTTCAAAGGAACTTCAACGGATCAATATTACGGAAGTGGGTGGCGTCTTTCGATTATTCAGATGATGAAAGCGGAGACACTTACAGATATTAACGGCGATACTTATACACATTATGTTCTGACAGACGGAACGGGCGGAAAACACTATTTCATACACACTTCCGGAACAACCTATACTGCAGAAGAAAATCCGTATTTGAAATATAATTCAAGCACGAGACTTCTGGACTACGGAGACGGCAATACTGCGCAGTTCAATTCGTCAGGCTACCTTACTGATTATACAAATGCTTACGGTGATTATTACCATGTCAGCTATGATGGGACAACCCCAAAAGTAACAGGTGTCTCGGACGGAAACGGTGTGGGCATTACTTTCATGTATGGTCTTCCGTATCTGGCCGGTATGGTAAATTTGTCATGCATTTCACGCGCTGTTTCATTATCGTACACTGGCAGTAACCTGACAAGAATAAGTACTCCGGTCGGAGAAAGTACAAATTTTGTGTACAACGCAAACGGAACCATGTCACGTTTTGGATACCGCAAGACATCATCGGAAACATCCGACCGGAGCTATATTTCATTTAGTTATTTATCGAATCAAACAAACGGGATTTATCCGGTTTCATATGTTTCGAGGCAGGAAAAAAGCACCGGCAGCTCATACAGCATGTGTGAAAATATATCAATTTTCTACAGCGGTTATACTACATACAGCTACAGATATGCGATTATATTCAATAGTCCGCTGTATACGGAATATGTATATTTTGACAGAAACGGCAGAACTTCGGCGGTATTTGACAATCTTGGAAACGTTTCGGGAAGTGATTATGAAGGCGGAGATCTAGCTAAGATGAACCTCCTGTCCGGCAAAACTTCTGCGGTGATGACAGACGGCAATCTGGTCAAAGATTTTACGGAAAAAACGAGCGCATGGACACAACTCACAGTTGCCGGCGGAGGACTTTTTTATTCCGACATTTCAAACTCTCCTTTTCCTCTCGGTAAGTATGGAAGCGTATGCTTTACACTTGTAGCAGGTAATCAAAATACGGAAATATATGCTAAATATCCCGTATCTGCCGCTGTACCCGGAACGACTTATACACTTTCGGCGGAAATTGACCCAACAGGACTTACCGGTTCGGGCGGAGTCGTACTTGGAATAATGTACAACACATCCGGTTCCACAGGGGTAAAACTGCTCTCTGCTCCGATGCATTATGAGACTAATGTTTGCGCGCAATACACTTTTGAAATTCCGTCAAATGCGACTGCGGGCAGCGTCAGTATTCTCATTGGAATTAAGCATCAGATAGGCTATCTATATTTTGATTTGGTTTCACTGACGAAAGGCGCAAATTCAAGGCCCACAAATCAGCTGTCTGATAGCGGGTTCTACAACGCCACTTCTGCATGGACACAGACCGGAACGTTTACACCTACAGTATCTACGGGCGACAGGATCAATTATGTAACAATTCCCGGAAATATAAACGAAGAAAGATCTCTCAGCCAATCAATTTCTACGTCTGTATTTGACGGCGGCTATCTTGTTGTCAGCGGTTTCGGCAAGGGAAAGGCTGTCAGTTCCGGTAAGTTTGGAATAAAAGTGACTTTTTACAGCAGCAGTATGCAGCCCAGAGAACTGCTTTTTTCAAACGCGACAGAGGAATGGCAATTTGTAAGTATTATTATTCCAATCACTGACTATGCAAGCTATGTTAACGTCAGTCTTGTCAATAATTACAATTATACTGACGTATGTTTCGGAGGAGTAACCGCAGAGTACGTTACGGGACTTGGAGACTATTCAGACAGAAGTCAATATCTGTACGACGGGCTTGGCAGGGTCATTTATGAGAAGAGTTTTTCCGGCGGAGAAACGGAATACTCTTATGTTGACGGTTTTTCAGAATCTGTTGCCCGAACGGTATATACAGATAAAAGAAGAAACACAACAACTGTCGACTATGCCTACAATAATACGCAGAATCCGTTTGCTGTAACGCAGACAACTGAAA
>JAGCTF010000226.1 GCA_017963755.1 Clostridia bacterium
AATATCAATTTAAAATCTTTAGAGTGTTTCATTCTGTTTCTCCATATTCTTAAACGCGTTCGTTAGCATGAGCCTGATGCGGTTAAGCTGATTTACTTCGGATGCGCCTGGATCGTAGTCAACAGCTACGATATTTGAACCGGGATGGATCCTTCGCAGTTCTTTTATCATGCCCTTCCCTGTGACGTGGTTCGGGAGGCATGCAAACGGCTGCATGCAGATAATGTTCGGCGCCCCCGAGTGTATTAATTCTATCATTTCTGCGGTCAAAAACCAACCCTCTCCCGTACAGTTTCCGAGGGAAAGTACTTCTGATGCCATGTCTGCAAGTTCGTATATGGTTTTAGGCGATCCGAACCGCTTGCTGTTCTTAAGCGCTTTCTTCATTGGCTTCCTGATAGTTTCGAAAATGGAAATCACAGTGCGGCCGAATCTGGCGCTCTTATTACTGTCTGCAAGATATCTGTTTTTGAATATTGACCCGTACGAAGCGTACAGAAGGAAATCTAGCAGATCCGGCATTACGGCCTCCGCACCTTCCGCTTCGACAAGTTCAACTACTTTATTGTTCGCGGTCGGATGGAATTTTACGAGGATCTCGCCTACCAGTCCTATACGCGGCTTTTTAATATCTCTAAGTTCCAGTGCGTCAAAGTCTTTTACAATGCCTTTAACGTTGCGCGAAAAACCGATAAAATCGGGGTGCTTTAAAGATTTCTTGATTATAGCGCTCCATTTTTCGTGAAGTGCGTTAGCGCTGCCCGGGACTTTTTCGTAAGGCCTTGTCCTGTAGAGGACGCGCATCAGCAGATCGCCGTAGCATACTGCCTGGATACCGGAGAGCAGCAGGCCCGGTGTGATCTTAAAGCCGGGATTTTTCTCTATATTACCGATACTGAGAGATATGACAGGAATGTGTGAAAGCCCCATATCCCTGAGCGCTTTTCTCATAAACGCGATATAGTTCGTTGCCCTGCACCCGCCGCCTGTCTGAGTGATCATCAATGCGGTGTTATTCAGATCGTATTTGCCCGATTGAAGCGCTTTTACGAATTGACCGACGATAAGTATGCTCGGATAGCATGCGTCGTTATTGACGTATTTAAGTCCGTAGTCCACTGCTTCACGGTCGTCTGCGGGCAGAATAACAAAGTTATAGCCGTGTGTCCTGAATGCATCCTGGACGAATTCAAAATGGATCGGAGACATCTGGGGCGCGAGCACCGTGTATTTCTTGCGCATCTCTTTGGTAAACAGCACTCTGGGAGCGGCGTATGTAGATATTTTAGTCAGGCGTTGCTTCTCCGGCTCTTTATCGCGCTCGGCAAGTGCGGCTTTAAGCGATCTGATCCTTATCCGCGCGGCGCCGAGATTCGAGCCTTCATCTATCTTAAGGCAGGTATAGATCTTTCCGGCAGAGCGAAGTATCTCGTCTACCTGATCGGTCGTGACCGCGTCTATTCCGCACCCGAACGAATTAAGCTGGATAAGTTCCATATTCGGGCGCTTTCTTACGAAATCGGCGGCACGGTAAAGTCTGTCGTGATAAGACCACTGATTTACGACGCGTATTGGAGTCTCAAGCTCTCCCATCGGGGCAACGGAGTCTTCCGTGAGGACGCACATGCCGAATCCTGCGATCATCTGCGAAATTCCGTGGTTGATCTCCGGGTCAATATGATATGGTCTTCCGGCGAGCACTATGCACTTCATCCCGGTCTTTTCGGCGTGGTCAATTATTTCTGCCGCTTTCGCCATGATGTCCTCGTGAAATGCGTCATCTTCGGCGTACGCTTTCTCTAGCGCGTTTTTTATCTCATCTGAGCTGAACGCCGGAAACTCTTCGCAGAGTCTTTCGAACATCCTTTTTTTGTCGAATATCGGGAGGAACGGATGTATATATTCGACGTTCATTTCACGAATAAGATCGACGTTCGCCTTCATAACTTCAGGATATGAAGTAACTATCGGGCAGTTATAATGGTTGTTCGCCTTCTCGTCCTCTTTCTTTTCGTAAGGGATCGAAGGATAGAAGATCCTGCTTATCCCCTGCTTTAAGAGCCACGTGATATGGCCGTGCGTAAGTTTCGCAGGATAGCAGACAGATTCGGACGGAATAGTGTCCATACCGAGAGCGTACAGTTCTTTAGTCGACGGCGCGGACAAGACTACGCGATATCCGAGTTCGGTAAAGAAAGTGAACCAGAACGGATAATTCTCGTACATATTAAGAGCGCGCGGAATACCGATCTCTCCGTTCGGAGCCCTGTCTTTATCCAGCGGTTTATAGTGGTCAAAAAGTCTCTTATATTTATATTCGAACAGATCCGGGGCGTGTATCTTTTTCGATTTAGGGGTGACAACGTCTCCACGTTCGCACCTGTTTCCTGTAACGTATCCCGCTCCGCCTGAAAACTTGCTTATGGTTAGAAGACAATTGTTAGTGCAGCCTCCGCAACGTATCTTTCTGGTTTCGGCTTTGATAGTATCCGCTTCTTCAGGCGTTAAAAGACAGGAAACGTGCTCGGGAACGGATTCAAATTCTTTCTTTGCGATCAGTGCTGCTCCGTATGCGCCCATCAGTCCTGCAATGTCGGGTCTCACGGCGTTCCTGCCTGATATAAGTTCAAAGCAGCGCAAAAGTGCGTCGTTATAGAACGTGCCTCCCTGCACGATTATCTTTTCACCCATATCTTCGGGAGATCTGATCTTGATAACTTTCGTAAGAGCGTTTTTAATGACGGAATACGAAAGGCCGGCAGAGATGTCGGCAACGCTCGCGCCCTCTTTTTGAGCCTGTTTTACTCTCGAATTCATAAATACGGTGCAGCGGCTGCCGAGGTCAACGGGTCTTTCTGCTTTTAGCGCTTCTTTCGCGAAATCGGATATTTTAAGATTGAGCGTAGTGGCAAACGCTTCAATGAAAGAACCGCAGCCTGAAGAACATGCTTCGTTGAGCATAATGCTCTGAATGACGCCGTCTTTTACTTTAAGGCACTTCATGTCCTGGCCGCCTATGTCTAGTATAAACTCGACGCCCGGAAGAAAGTGATCCGCGGCGCGGTAGTGAGCCACGGTCTCGATCTCTCCGAGATCCATCCTGAGTGCGGCTTTAATAAGTCCTTCGCCGTACCCTGTAACGCAGGAACCTGAAATATATACGCCTTCAGGAAGTTTTGAATAGACGTCTTTGAGGATCTTAAGAGCGGAATCGAACGGGCTGCCGAAATTGCTGCCGTAAAAAGTATACAGTATCTGATCGTCTGAACCGCAAAGAACTGCTTTTGTGGTCGTTGACCCGGCGTCGATGCCGAAGTAAGCAGGTCCTTTATACGAGTTAAGATCACCGAAAACTGCTTTTTCGGAGCTGTGGCGCTTTACAAATTCATCGTATTCTGATTGCGTTTTAAACAGCCTGTCGAGGCGTCCGACTTCAGAAGCCTGCATTTCGAGTATTTCAGGCAATTTTTCAAGGATCGAATCTACAGCGACGGAAACCGCTTTTGCGCCGGGACGGTCGGCATCGGACATAAACGCTGCGCCCATTGCCACGAACAAGTGAGAATTTTCGGGACATATCACCTGTTCCGGTTTTAAAGAAAGAGTTTCTATAAAGCGCTTGCGAAGTTCGGGAAGATAATTAAGAGGACCACCCAGGAAAGCGATATTGCCCTCGATCCTCGGGCCGCTGGCAAGCCCGATTATCGTTTGATTTACGACAGACTGGAACACAGAAGCGGCGATATCTTCTTTTGCCGCGCCTTCATTCTAAAGCGGCTGAATATCAGTCTTTGCG
>JAGCTF010000227.1 GCA_017963755.1 Clostridia bacterium
CCACTTGCCACTTTTCACTTACCACTTTTCACTTGCAACTTTCAACTTGCCACTTGCCACTTACCACTTATCACTTGCCACTTGCCATTCTCCATTGATTTAAGGCTCATTTGACTACCTTATTTTTCGCCAGCGAAGCCGAGTGAATGGCTAAGAATTTTGTTTGACCGAAATGCGAACCGATCCCGGGGTTCGCATGAGACCCAAAATTCGTGCCATCACTCGGTTCGCCCACTTGCCACTTGCCACTTATCACTTGCCACTTGCCACTTATCACTTGCAACTTGCCACTTATCACTTGCCACTTATCACTTACCCCACTTCAACCACTTTGCAGCGCAGAAGCAAGGTCTCGTGAGCCTTGACGCCGCCGGTAATAAGCTCTTTCTTCACGCCGAGGTTCTCGCCTGTCCAGAGGTTGCGGATCTCAAGTCCGCGGCCGGATGCACGTCCAAGACCAAGCTCGGAGAACGGAATAAAATAACCGCGGCCGTTGTCACCCATATTGAATATCGCAAGCACTATATCGCCGTTGTCCATATGTCTCGCCCACACGTCAGGGTCGCCGTTGACGTTGTACGGCTGGCGGTAAGCGCTGTCCTGATCCAGTGCGATGACGTCACGATTCTGGAGGATCGCCTTGATGTCGTCGTCTGCGCTGCGGATGTCGGAACCCATCATGAGCGGCGAGCCGAAGAACGACCAGATCGAGAAATGCGTGCGGTATTCTTCGAGCGTGAGTCCCTGCTCGAGTCCTACGTGCCCTTTTCCGTACATTCCGACTACGAGCATATCCATGTCGTTGAAGCAGCCTGCGCCGTTGTACTCATAAATGCCCTTCTGGATGTTGTAGATATCTCTTATCGAACTCCATTTGTCGAAAACGTCTCCGGTAGAGCGCCACATGCTCGAGCCCGTCGATTTGATCCAGCGGTGCGTCTCATCTGCGCCCCAGCTGCAGGCGGACAGCAATATGTCTCTTCCGCAGTTGTCCAGCGCCAGAGCCATTCTGCGGTACAGTTTAGCACCCTGCTCCGAGATCGGTTTGTAGCAGTAATCCAGCTTGAGGAAATCGACTCCCCATTCTGCGAACGTCTGCGCGTCAATAAATTCGTACTCGAACGAGCCGGGGAATCCGGCGCACGTATAATTTCCTACGCACGAATAAATACCGAATTTCAGGCCTTTTGAATGTACGTAGTCGGCAACGGCTTTCATGCCGTTCGGGAATTTTTCAGGGTTGGGAACGATGCGCCCCTGCGCGTCGCGCTCTCTTAACGACCAGCAGTCGTCAATTACAAGATATTCGTATCCGGCGGCGAGGTACCCTTCGTCCACCATAACGTCTGCCATCGTGCGGACAATATTTTCGTCGATCTTATCCGCGAACGTGTTCCAGGAGTTCCATCCCATTGGGGGCTTTTTTACTACCATTTCCGTACACCTCCGTAATTATGTGTATGTTTTTGTTAAAAATAGTGTTCGTTATTAATTTCCGCTCTGAACCGCAGCGGCGGGCAGGGCAAGACACTGTTATGGATTTGCGTTAAGTTCCCATGCGGCCGAAGCGATCAGATTCGCACCCGTCCCGCATATATCGGGAAGGATGACTTCTCCGGCAGCTACCGGTTTTACAGGCAGTTTGATCTTCGCAACTTCGGCCATACAATCAAAAAGCATTGCCTTCGGCACGGGCGCGTCCGTCCTCACGGGGAGCATCCTGCCGGTTGGAAGGCGCACGGTCGTCGTTAAAGTCCTCATCGGGCAGGTCATTTCGGTTTCGGCGTACCTTTTTCCCCTGGCACAGTCGTAGCCGCTCAAAATGAGCGTCCCGCTGTCGTTGTCAGCCTCTATCTCACAGCCCTTAGGGCAGATTATGCAAGTAATAGTCCGTTTCATCAGGTTCATTGACCTCCGTATCATTCAGCATCGCCGGGAAGCAGTTTAAATTCGATCCTGCCTCCGTCCGGTATCTGCTCGAGCATTTCTTTTTTCAACGTCACAGTCTGCATCGTTCCGGGGACAAGTTTCAGATATTTCTTTTTAAGCAGTACGTTTTCCGCCGCCTCTCCCTCCGCGCCGTCTGCGCTGCCGGAAGCGGTGACAACGAGCGTCGGTTTTTTAAAGATGTCCGATACGCGGAAATAAACGCCAACGTCCTTCTTTGCCGTGATGACCTGCGGGACAACGTACCTGACCTTCCCGTCTGCTTTTAATCCGACCTTGAATCCGCCTTCTTCGCAAGATTTTTCCCCGGCGTTTTCGCGAAGTTTTCTGACTCTCTCAGCTGCCGCTTCTCCGGCGATCCGCGCCTCTTCCGCGGCAAAATCCGCCAGATCATGCACGTGAAGTACGTTTCCGCAGGAATAGATGCCCGGGATCTCCGTCTGGCGGTCCTGGTCAACTTCCGCTCCTTTCGTCGCAGGGTTAAGCCTGATCCCGCACGACGTTGTCAATTCGTTTTCGGGTATGAGTCCGACGGAGAGAAGCAGCGTGTCGCACGGTATGTATTGTTCCGTGCCTTTTACAGGCACGCGGCCCTTTCCGGGAACGTTTTCGACCTGCGCGATCGTCACCCCGGTAACTCTTTCTTTTCCGTGGACTTCCACGACCGTGTGACTCAGCAAGAGCGGAATATTAAAATCATTGAGGCACTGCTCGATATTGCGCGCAAGGCCACCCGAATACGGCATAACTTCGCAGACCGCCTTGACCTTCGCGCCCTCGAGCGTCATTCGCCTGGCCATAATAAGGCCGATATCTCCGGAGCCGAGGATCACCACTTCCTTGCCCGGAAGGTAGCCGTACATATTGACAAAATACTGCGCCGCGCCTGCGGTAAAGACGCCCGAAGGCCTTGTCCCCGGCGTATTGAGCGCTCCTCTCGGACGCTCCCTGCAGCCCATCGCCAATATCACTGCGCCCGCCTGAACCGTGAAGACTCCGAGGTCCGAGGACGTCCCGGTAACGCGCAGCTTACGGTCAATATCCAGTACCATCGAAGACATGCGGCAGTCGATATTGTATTCTCTTACTTTCGCTATCAGCCTGGCCGCAAATTCGGGTCCGGTCAATTCTTCTTTGTACATTTCGAGCCCGAATCCCGGGTGTATGCACTGTTTCAGTATTCCTCCGAGCCTTTTTTCGCGCTCGATGATAAGTATACTGCGGTTCCCGTGCTCATATGCCGCTATAGCCGCGCTCATTCCAGCGGGACCGCCTCCGATTATTACGATATCGTATTTTAAATTGATTTTGTTGTCTGTCATATTACCTTCTGCCAAATTTCCGTCTGTCATATTAATTTAAGCTTTACTGTTTCGTTTTGCCTACGTTTATGTACGAGCCTTTTCCGCTTTTTGAAATTTCCGTAAACGGCACTCCGAGTGCTTCGGCAAGGATCTTTACGATATGCGGCCCGCAGAAGCCTCCCTGGCAGCGTCCCATCTGCGCCCTGGTCCTCATCTTTATTCCGTCCATATCTCTCGCCTTCGGGTTCTGGCGAAGCGCGTTCAGTATCTCGCCCTCGGTTATCTTCTCGCAGCGGCAGATGACGTGGCCGTATTCGGGCTCTTTCTCTATCGCTCTGTTACGACCCTCGGTGTCAAGTTCACGGAACCAGTGGTAAGCTCTTCGTGTGCGTATATAGTTTTCCTTCTTTTTGAGTTTTACTCCGGCGCTTTCGATCAGTTCCGCCATATAGCGGGCGATCGCGGGTGAAGACGTGAGGCCCGGGCTCTCGATCGCGGCGGCGTTGAAGAATCCGGGAAGCGGGTTGTTGATTATAAAGTCTCCGGTGCTTCCGACGGCGCGCAGGCCACAGAAAGAAGTGATAACGGCGCCGGTATTGACACCGGGCATCTCCTGCTTCACCAGCGAAATGATTTTGTCGAGCCCTTCGGCGGTGACAGAAACGTCGCTCTTGTCAGAAATATCGACCGACGTCGGTCCAAGCAGCAGGTTACCGTCGACCGTAGGCGTGATAAGTATGCCTTTCCCCATTTTAGTGGGAGTGCGGAATATCGTGTGCGAGCAGGCATTCCCGGACGTTTTATCCAGTATCATATATTCGCCGCGTCTGGGGGTTACGGTAAACGAAGCGTCACCGGCAAGGCGCGCGATAACGTCAGAATAAACGCCGGCTGCGTTGACAACGTTTTTAGCTTCGACCGTGCGTCCGTCTTCAGCGGTGATAACGAAATAGCTGCTTTTTGCCCCGTTCTGGCGGCCGATCGCGGAAACTTTAAAATTGAGCAGCAGCTCGGCACCGTTGTCCATCGCATTTCCGACGGCGGCAAAGGTGAGTTCGTACGGGCATATTATCGCTCCGGTCGGGGCAACGAGCGCGCAGTCCGCTTCGTCGGCGAGCCCCGGCTCCATTTTATGAAGTTCTTCCTTTTCGGCTATGTACAGCCCTTCTACGCCGTTAATGCGGCCGCGCTCAAGAAGCGTCTCGAGCGTTTCCCTGTCCTCCGGCCCGAAACCGACAACGAGTGATCCGTTCTTTTTATATTTTACTCCGAGGTCTTTGCAGACCTGCTCCATCATCAAGGAACCTTCCACGTTGAACCGCGCCTTAAACGTCCCCGGCTTTGCGTCAAAACCGGCATGGACGATCGCGCTGTTCGCACTGCTGGAGCCTCTTCCCACGTCATTTTCAGATTCGATCATACAGACGTTCAACTCGTATGCGGACAATTCCCGGGCAATCATCCCTCCGATGACCCCGGCTCCGATTATTGCAACGTCAAACATATAAGCAGCACTCTCCCAAGTCACTTTTTGTGGTTTTGATTATACCATCAAGGCGAGCCCGTGTCAATTTGATCAGCTTTTTCCTGTTTCCGCTAAAGCTTTTATAAACAACGGAGGTTGCGCCGGCTTTAGTTTGCCGCCCGCAAGGTGTACCGTGGTGGCAATTCCGCAAACATTTTAAAGTCTGTCTTCAGCGGCGACGTCTCTTACTTCGCGTTCGGTCAACATTGGCACACAAATCGGTAAATCCGGGGGTTGTGTGCCAGGCGGGCGGTGTCTGACGGCGGGAATTGCTCATTTGTACGGCCGCAAAAGGGGAAAAGGTGGAATGCGGCCGTACGACCTTCCTTGCCGATACGGCCGCAAATGAAAAAAGGCGAACCGAATGATAGCACGAATTTTGGGTCTCATGCGATCCCTACATTGATTCGCATTTCGGTCAAACAAAATTCTTAGCTATTCATTCGGCTTCGCCAAAGATCAAAAGGTTGAAAGGCGGCCGTACGAATTGCTCATTTATACGGCCGCAAATAGGGCAAAGAAGGAATGCGGCCGTACTACCCACCTTGCCAATACGGCCGCAATTGGAAAAAGACAGAGCTGCGGCCGTGCGAATTTCTCAATTATACGGCCGCAAAAAGAGAAAAG
>JAGCTF010000030.1 GCA_017963755.1 Clostridia bacterium
GCGCGTGCTGGCTGCATATGACGGGGATCACACCGGCATTGTCCGAAAACACGCTCGAACTTACCAGAGCGGCAATGACCGCCGCGCAGTCTATGGGTATGACCGTGAGTTTTGACCTCAACTACCGCAAAAAGCTGTGGGACGTGAAGCAGGCGCGCGAAGTGATCCAGAGTCTGCTCCCGGCCGTTGACGTACTTATCTCGAACGAAGAACACGCTGACAAGCTCTGCGGTATACGCTGCGATGAGGACCTGGCCGGTGCCGCGTCAATGCTTTGTGAGAAGTTCGGCTTCAGGGCTGCTGCCGTGACGCGCAGGAGGACGATCTCAGCGGAGCATCATTCTATCTGCGCCGGGGCGCTTATTAACGGGCAGAAAGTATATTCACCGGTACACGAATGCGAAGGGATCGTTGACCGCGCGGGCGGAGGGGACGCTTTCGCCGCAGGCTTCATTTACGCGCTGATGAGGGGCTGGGCACCCGGGAGAGCGATCCGCTACGCCTCCGCGGCATCGGCGCTGAAACACACCATCGAGGGCGATTTCAGTACGGCCGGCGTCAATGAAATAGTTAAATTTGCAGGGCTTTGAGCTTTTCCGGAGGGCGTAAGGCGGCAATTTGTTTTGTTTTTTTATTTGCTTGCCTTATCATGCCGGTATATCGTATAATAATACATAATCAAACATCGCGAGGAGAGATGCTCGTTGACTAACAGAGAACGATTCCAGGCTGTATTTAATTTTGAACTTCCGGACGACAGACTTCCGGCCATTGAGTGGGCGTCGTGGTGGTGGGACCGCACGATCATGGAATGGCAGAAACAGGGTCTGCCATCTGATCTCGGGTTTCACGACGTTGCCCCGTATTTCGGCCTGGATCAGCACTATCAGTTCTGGTTCGCGCACAGATCTGCGGATTGCCCTCAACCCAAAAGCTTCGGCGGAGCGATAGCTGAAGACGAGGACGAATATGAAGCGCTCCTGCCGTATCTGTATCCCGAAAGCAGCGGCGACGGTGCGGCGGCAGGTATGCAGGGGCTTAAAGCGGGACACGATGCGGGAGAGTATCCGATATGGTTCTCTATGGACGGCGGATTCTGGTTTCCGCGCACGATACTCGGCATCGAAAATCATCTGTATTCGTTCTACGACCAGCCAGAACTTTATCACAGAATATTAGACGACCTGGCAGATTTCCAGTTAAGACAGCTCGAAAAAATATACAGCGTGCTCACTCCTGATTTTATGACGTTCGGCGAAGATATGAGCTACAATAACGGGCCGATGATCTCGGAAGACAGTTTCGACGAATTCCTGCTTCCGTATTATCAGAAAGTTGTGCCGTTTATAAAAGAACACGGGACAAAGGTCATAATCGACTCCGACGGCGATATAAGCAAAATGATACCGTGGCTCAAGCGCGCAGGAATAGAAGGCGTGCTGCCGCTCGAACGCAAGGCGGGCGTTGACGTCAATGCTCTTCGGGAGATCCATCCGGATTTCCTGTTTATCGGAGCGTTCGATAAAATGACAATGCGGGAAAGCGTTGACGCCATGCGCGGCGAATTTGAAAGACTGCTGCCTGCGATGAGAACGGGCGGATTCGTGCCGAGCGTTGACCATCAGACTCCTCCTGATTGTCCGATGGAAAGATATAAAATTTACGTAGAAATGCTTAAGGAATACGGAAGAAAGGCTGTTAAACTGGGTAAAATACAATGACGAACAGAGAACGTGCGCTGAATATACTGCATTTTAAACCTGTTGACCGCATGCCCGCCGTGCATTTCGGGTACTGGCCCGAACTGCTCACGGAATGGGCGGAGCAGGGGAAGATCCCGAAGGACCTTGCCGTCGGAAACTACGACGGCAGCGAGAAAGAGCGCGAGCTTGACCGGATCATCGGCTGGGACTTTAACTTTTTCAGGGCGGTGGGCTCGAACAACCACCTTTGGCCCGGATTTGAGTCAAAACCGATCGAAACGCTTCCGGACGGTTCTGTACGCATGCAGACTTTTGACGGCGTTATCGAAAGGGTAAAGCCCGGAGTGACGTCTATACCGTCGGAAGACGACTATCTGCTGAAGGACCGCGAGGCGTTTGAAACGCTGTATAAACCGCGCATGCAATATTTCCCGGAACGCGTCGATCTGGAATTTTACAGACATTTCAACGAGACGAGGCAGATGGACGTGCCGGTGGGACTGCATTTAGGCTCCGTTATCGGAAACATCCGCAATATTTGCACCGTTATGGGCATGAGCTACCTCATCTACGACGAGGACGAGGAGCTGTTTGCGGATATTGTTGACACGTACGCGGAAATGCAGTATAAATGCGCCGAAGCGATACTCGAAACGGGGGCGAAGTTCGATTTTGCCCATTACTGGGAAGATATCTGCTTCAAAAACGGGCCGCTACTTTCGCCGGAGGTATTCGACGAACTGTGTGCGAAACATTACAAAAAGCGTAACGATCTGTGCCATAAGTACGGCATCGATATCATATCGCTCGACTGTGACGGAGTCACCGAAAAACTGCTTCCGACTTGGGTCGAGAACGGCGTAAATACCATGTTCCCGATCGAGGTCGGCGTCTGGGGCGATCAGTTCGAGCCTGCCAGGAAAAAGTTCGGGAAAGAGGTACTCGGCGTTGGCGGTATGGATAAGACAGCTCTCAGGATCGATAAAGCCGCGGTCGATAAGGAGATCGAGCGCATGAAGCGGCTGTCTGAACTTGGCGGATTCATTCCGTGCCCGGACCACCGCCTGATGCCCGGAACCAAGTACGAACTTGTACAATACTACGCAGAAAAAATAAAAGAAATAAAGATTTAAACTGCATATTAAATTGCATATAAAAGGAGTGCATGAATTATGAGCGAAGGAATACTGCTTGAAATTTCCGAAAACCTTCAGCGCGGAAAAGCAAAAGTCGTAAAAGAACTGATACCGCAGGCTCTTGAAGCCGGTATCGATCCGGAAACTATACTTAACGACGGACTTCTGGCCGGAATGAACGTCATCGGCGCAAAGTTCAAGGAAGGTACAGCCTACGTGCCCGAAGTGCTTGTCGCAGCAAGAGCGATGAACCAGGGTGCCGCGATGCTGAAACCGTACCTGGAAGAAGCCGGCGTGACGTCGATCGGACGCGCCTGCATCGGTACCGTTCAGGGCGACCTCCACGATATAGGAAAGAATCTGGTTAAAATGATGCTCGAAGGAAAAGGCATCGAAGTCATTGACCTCGGCACCGACGTTGCCCCCGAAACATTTATCCAGACCGCGATCGAGCAGGATTGCCAGCTTATCTGCCTTTCCGCACTGCTCACCACCACGATGGGCGTAATGGCGGACGTCGTAAAGAAAGCAGAAGAAGCCGGTATCCGCGATAAAGTGAAGATCATGATCGGCGGAGCTCCCGTTGACGAAGCATTCTGCGAGCTCATCGGAGCTGACAAATATACTCCGGACGCAGCGAGCTGCGCTGATGCCGCTAAGGCGTTTCTTACGGGCAATGCCTGATCTTTGAGGGCGTGCGATGGACAACGACGCTTTTTTCGCCAGGCTCGAGAGTGAAGTGACTGCGCTAGGCGCATACCGGGCGTCGGTCATTAAGATCGCCGGCGTCGAGACGGATCGTGTTTTCCGCGAAATGTGCGCTAAAAACGTGTGCGGTAATTATGGAAAATGCTGGACGTGCCCGCCGGACGTGGGAGAAATCGACGACCTCATTGCCGAGCTCAGATCGTACGAATATATTCTGGTATATCAGACGGTTACAGCCCTCGAGGACAGCTTCGATTTTGAAGGAATGATGGCCGCAGGGGCGTTCCATAACAAGCTAACCGAGAACGTCAGAGAAAAACTGGCGGGTGAGAAATTTGCCCGCTCGCTGTTCCTCTGCGCCGGGGGCTGCCGCATATGCGAAGTCTGCGGAAAGAAGACCGGCGAGCCCTGCCGTTTTCCAGATAAAGCGATGGCGTCGCTCGAAGCTTACGGCGTAAACGTGTCGAAACTTGCCGCCGCAGCCGGGATGAAATACATAAACGGGCAGGATACCGTGACCTTCTTCAGCGCGGTGCTTTTTGATCTGTAAGATCACAGCGTTTTATGATCAGAATAACAGTTAACGGAAAAGATTATTATCGGGAAGCCGGGCAGGAGCTCGGCGTTTTTCTGCGTACGCTTTCTGCGGAAGGAACGTCAGACAGCGGCGGGAAAGGCGCCGGACTTTCATTTGCGTGCGGCGGTCACGGGCGCTGCGGAAAGTGCAAAGTAAAAGCATCCGGAGCGCTTTCTGCCGTTACCGCGGCGGAAGAGCGCTGCCTCGGCGAGACGGGACTGGCGGAAGGGTACAGGCTCGCGTGCCAGGTAAAGGCGTCAGGGGACTGCGAGATCAGTACCGGTGAGCCGCCGCAGGATAAAAACGGCTGCGTCGCGATCGAAGGGGAAATGGCTGAATTCGAGCTGCTGCCGTCGTTTTCGGGTTACGGCGCGGCTGTAGATATAGGGACTACCACTATCGCTGCTAAATTGTTTGACGATAAGGGCAATGAACTTTCTTCGTTCGGCATGCAGAATCCTCAGGGCCGGTGGGGCGCGGACGTCATTTCGCGCATGGAAGCGGCGCTGAAAGGAGAGGCGGAGAATCTGGCGGAAGCGGTGCGCGGAGCGGTCAACGAAATTATTGACCGCATCGCAACACTGGCCGGTATCGCGGCGAAAGAAGACATCCGCTCCGTCGTGATCACGGGCAATACCGTGATGCTCTACCTGCTGTGCGGCATTGACACCGAGCCCCTTACGCACGCTCCGTTTGAAGCAAAAGAACTGTTCGGAAGGAGCTTTCCTGCGGCTTCGATCGGCCTCGCAGCAGTCCCGGAAGCCGAAATATATATTCCGCCCTGCATTGCCGCATTTATTGGCGCCGATACCGTGTGCGCCGCGCTCGCGGTAGGGCTTGACCGGCCCGGGGATCCCGCGATAATGACGGATATAGGGACGAACGGGGAGATGGTGATCCGCTCGAAGAAAGGCCTGTACGCCTGCTCAACTGCCGCGGGGCCTGCGTTCGAGGGCGCCGGCATCAGTATGGGTATGGGCGGATTTGAAGGAGCTGTTGACCGCGTAAGCCTCGGAGAAGGGGACAGGCTGACCGCTCACGTAATAGGCGGAGAAAAAGGCGCACGCGCGATAGGCATATGCGGAAGCGGACTTATTGACGCCGTGGCGTGCCTGCTCGAGTTCGAAGCCGTTGACGAGACCGGATTTATGGAGGAAGACGAGTGCGAGATCGCGGATGGCGTGAGACTGATCCGCAATGATATAAGGGCGGTACAGCTTGCTAAAAGCGCGATACACGCAGGGATATTGACGCTGATGCACGCATCCGGGACCGCGGTCGGTGACGTTGTGACGCTCAGCATCGCGGGCGGGTTCGGAAAATTCCTTAATATTGACAATGCGGGGAAGATAGGGCTGATCCCTTCAGAACTTGTGCCTCGCGTTTCGGCCGCAGGCAACGCAGCACTTTCCGGTGCGTCAATGCTTTTGCTTTCTGTTCCTGCGCGCGAGCGTGCGCTTTCTTTTTCGCGCATGGTGGACGTCGTGGAACTTTCGACCGATCCGATGTTCTCGCAGGAATTCATGAATCAGATGGCTTTCGAATGCTGATCGCACGCGATTAATTACATAATAAAAAAGCGCCCGGAGCGATACCGGGCGCACTTTTATTTTGAGTCTATAAGGACTGCAAATCACTTATTTCTTTTTCTTCTTTGAAACAGCGACTCCGATTATGACCGCCGCTACGGCTATCACGCCGCCTGCGATTCCTAATATAAGTCCCAGGTTCGGGCCGGATTTTTTAACGTCGCCTTTCTCTCCGCCGTTCTGCGCGGGATCAGCGGTATTGTCAGATTCGGGAGCTTTCGTAGGCTCGTCTTTCGGAGCTTCGGTAGGTGCTTCGGTGGCAGGAGCATCTGTAGGAGCTTCCGTCGGAGGTTCCGGCGTGGCGGTCTCTTCGGGCACCTGCGTAGGCTCTTTCGTAGGCGGAACTTCGGTCGGAGCAGGAGGATCGTTATCGACAACAACTGTCATTTTTACGTGCACACTCTTCTCATCTTCGTAACTGTTCTGATAGAAACAGTAAGTATCCGCAAATTCAGGAGCGATCTCCGTAGCCAGCCAGCCGCCGAGATTGCCCGTAAATTCCGTGAGTTCGATAAGGTACGTGCCCGCCGGAACGTAAGAATCGAACGCGATCTCCATTGACATACAGTCCTTATGATCCTCTACGACGTATTCACCGATCGGATCGGCTTCGATAGTTTCATCGTAGTCGCCTGTCCAGCGGTAAATATCAGCTGTACATCCGATGCCGCTCGTCGGTCCGTTCCACGTAGGAGCCTGCTGAACGGTGAACGTGTCAAGTTTGTATCCTTCGGGCACAACGAATCTGAAACCTACTGAGACGGAGCTGCTGAAGTTAAGAGGGTCATTCGTTCTGTCGGACGTAAGGGCAAGTGTTAAGGGTTTATCGGTCTGATTTTTCTCTTTAGTCGTGTATTTCAGATCGAGGTAATGCAGTGCGAGCACCGTGCCGTCGTCAAGTTTTGCGACCGGCATGATCGACGTGAGCTCTTCTCCCAGCGAAGATACGTCCATTACGATAACGTATCTCATAGCGTATTCTCCGCCGGCCGCTTTAACGGGAGCTTCAGGCTCTTTGATGAATGATTCATCAAAAACAGGTGCGTTTTCTCCGATCGCATAGCCGAATTCGACGATCTCGTTTTCTTCAAGGCCGAACCATCCGCTGAACGTAACGGTCTGGAACGGTCCGTAGATCGTGGCCTTGTTCTCGCTAAGATAGTCTCCGGTATAACCGGGGGTAAACAGATTTGCCCCGTCACCCTGGATGACGTCAAGCGCCTGGCCTTTTATGATGCCGTCATAATCCGTCTGCGTCGTATATTGCAAATCGGCGTGAACGGTAATTATGCCCAGAGACGTGAGCGCAAGTGCAATGACAACGATAATTGCTGCTATTTTTCTTTTCATATTGCTTCTCCTTTTCATATAATTATATATTATCTGTTTTCGCTCTTTTTGTCTTTTAAAGCGACTGCAGCGATCACTGCCGCCGTAGCGCCGATAAGCAGGACCGCGACTGCGATCCCTGCGATCAGACCGCCTTTTCCGCCTTTGCCTGAAACGCTGCTTTCATCCCCAGCCTCATGAGTTATCCGCTCCCTCGTTGGAAGAGGCGTTACTGAAGGCGTAGATACTTCGTCGCCGTCATCTCCGCCGCCGGTCGGAGCGGAAGTCACGGGAGGCACAGTAACAGGTTTCGGATCATTGTCCCGCGAAATCTTGATCCCGGTGCCCGGAAGATAATCGGTCTCTTCGATCCCGTTCTGATAGTATGCCCAGGTGGAAACGTATTCCGCAGGCAGCGCCATATACTCCCACGAACCGATCGGACCGGTAAACGAATGGATAACGATCAGGTATTGACCGGCAGGAACGTAGCCGAACGAGAGGTCTATCCGGTGATTGTCCTTATGATTCGATATCCTGCAGCTTGAGAAAGGCAGTTCGGAAACCGAACTTTTATACGTCCCGTTCCAGATATATATATCTGCGGTGAATCCGGAGTTCGGCTGATCGCCCCAGGTAGGGCAGGCGAGCAGGAAGAACTGCTCGAGCTTGTATCCTTCGGGCACTTCAAATCTGAATGCGACGTTTCTATAACTGTTGAACTGCCTCGGATTGCTTTGCATCGTTCCGTCGCAAAACAGTACGTCTTTTTCGTCCGCGGCCGATGCGCCTGCGGGCAATAAAACAGTAACGGTCAGCAATGCCAGTATAAACGATACCGCGGTCAATATCGCACTCCTGCGTCGAGCACGTGTTTTTTCTGCTTTGAATGCCGTCTGCTTCTTATCCCGGTGCATATCGGACAACTCCTTGCGATCCATAATGCGAAGGCTGCACAGCATGCCTTCTTTGTTTAAGCGGATTATAAACCAATTGCTGTTAAACTTCAACTCGTGGCGGGCTTTTATGCAAGGCTCTACTACATAAATCGTAAATTATATGGACGCATATCTCATTTTTGGATCGCAGACAAAGCCTGAGACAGAGCCCGAGACATACCAAAAGCTTGATATTCAGAATCTGGTATGTCTTTTCGGGCGGAGCTCGCTCATTTTCAGGCCGGAGACAGAGCCCGAGACATACCAAAAGCTTGATATTCAGAATTTGGTATGTCTTTTAAAAGTAAATAAAAGGGCAACAAGGTATTACGATTTTGGGAGTAGAGCCTTTTTCAATA
>JAGCTF010000228.1 GCA_017963755.1 Clostridia bacterium
ACTTGCCACTTGCCACTTCCAACTTGCCACTTGCCACTTCCAACTTGCCACTTGCCACTTCCAACTTGCCACTTGCCATTTGCCATTTTCAATTGTTTTCCAGCATTCTTGCCAGCTCTTTTACCGCTTCATATTTAAACCTGTACCCCGCCTTGTTCGCGATCAGCCGCGCACTTATCGGCAGCACTTCCTCGATCACCTCGAGATCATTTTCACGAAGCGTCGTACCGGTCTCGACGATATCCATTATCACGTCGGAGAGGCCCAGGATCGGGGCGATCTCGATCGAGCCGTTCAGATGGATTATATCGATGTCCCTGCCTTTTCCGGCATAGTAGCCGCGGGCAATATGAGAAAACTTCGTTGCCACCCTGAGCGTTTTTTCGGGGTCGTCCTTGAACCCCTTCTTCGCCGCGACAGCCATCCTGCAAATACCCGTTCGAAGGTCGGTAAGTTCGTAAACGTCCGGCTCGTATTCGAGCAAAATATCCTTCCCCGCCACACCGAGATCAGCCGCGCCGCGCTCAACGTAAATGGCGACGTCGGACGGTTTTACCCAGAAATACCTTACGCCCGCGTCAGGATTTTCGAATATGAGCTTCCGGCTGTCGCCAAGCACTTCCGGGCAGGGGTATCCGGCCTTTTCGAGCATCGCGTAGACCTTTTCGCCGAGCCTTCCCTTCGGGAGGGCAATATTAAGAAAACCGCTGTCAATCATTGTCCGCCGCCTCCGCTCTGTAACTGCCTTGCCCTTCAGAAACGCGCTTGATCATTGCCGCAAGCACGTCCCCGGGCTCGTCGTCCGCACCGTACCTGACGGTCTCGGCCTCCGCCTTCGCATTGCCCGCGCCGCCAAGCCGCTCGAGCGTGTCCATATATACCGCAAACCCGATCGCGCCGCCTTTTTTAGAAAGCTTGTCCATCAGCCTGTCGTACTGGCCGCCGGACAGCACGCGCTCGGGCACGCCGTTTACGTACCCTTTAAACGCGATCCCGTTATAATAATTTCTGTCGCTGACGATTGAAAAATCGATCCGTATATTATCGCTCACGCCTGTCCCGTCCAGCGCCTTCAGCACTTTTTCGAACCTGGCGTATTCTTCTGTCATGCCGAGTTTTTCCGCGGCAGATCTGACCGTTCCGAGCGTGTCACAGGGCCTTCCGTAAAGCTCCACGAGCGACGCAAGCAGCCTGGCCGCAGCCTCATCCGCCCCGGTCTCCTTCGCGATACGCATTATTTCGTGCACGTTCTTTCCTTCCGCGCACTTTAAAAGTTCCGCCTGCACCATCGGGTCAACGCTAACGTTGTCAACGGCTTTGAACAGCAGATCGAGCTGCCCGATATCCAGCACGTACTCGCCGCTGATGGTATCAAGGCTCTTCGCCGCGAGGTACAGCACTTCCGCGAGGCAGTAGGTGTCAATTTTTCCGATGCATTCGAGTCCGGTCTGCATTATTTCGCGGAACATTCCTCCGCCCGAGTGCGTATCCGACCTGCCGCTCCCGCCCGAAACGCGGTAAACGTTCTCGCTGTAGAACAGCTTCGTTGACCGCCGCGCAGATACGTCCGCGTTTTTTATAATTGACAGTGTCACGTCCGGCTTCAGCGCCATAAGCCTGCCGTCGGTGTCCGTAAACGTGATTATGCTGTCGGAGATCAGAAACTCCTTGTTCCGCGCGTACAGGTCGTACTCCTCGAATTTACTCATCTTATACGGCTCGTACCCGAACCTGCCGTAGAGCGCCCTGAGCGACGCCGCGGTCTGTTCCGCAAAGCTTGTGAACCTGTTTGCAGGGTCAATTATTTTCATCAGCCGCGCCTCCTTCGGTCTTAAGTATCCGCCCGAGCACCGTTTCGTACCCTCCCGCGCCGTAATTAAGGCAGCGGTTAACGCGGCTTATCGTCGCGGTGCTAAGCCCGAGCTCGTCGGAGATCTGCTGGTAGTTCCTGCCCTGCCTGAGCAGCATCGCCGCGGTCAATCTCTGCGACAGGTCCTGCACTTCCGATATCGTGCATACGTCTTCCAGAAACGCTTTGCATTCGTCCGCGTTTTTCAGGGACAATATCGCCGCGCACAGGCGGTCAACGGCTTCAGTATCAAAGTTGAACATTCTTTTTCGCACCTTTCGTAAGAAGGATGTGGTTTTGCGTGGGCGGGTATGCTTCCCTGCTCATCAGGGGCAGCGCTTTTGCCTCAACATGCTGGCTTCAGCCCGGCGCGCTTTCGCATTTTAGCACTTTACTTTGATAAAGTCAACAATATTCTAAAACGGCGCGGGGATTTAAAATATTAGACAAACCCGATCCAGTCAAATTCCACTCTGCCGCTGTCAGGCGCGCGTCTGAGCCCGACCGAAACAGAACGGCCGCCGGTCAGAGGCTGCTCAAGCGGCGCACGAAACTCCATCCACTCACCGCGGGTATTGACGACGTTAAACGAAGCCAGGATCAGGCCGGAATCAAGTTCTTTTACGTCAATGCCCGCGCCCGTTGCCTCCGTGCGTACGGATAAGACCGCCTCGCTGCAGCCGGTGAGGTCAACGTATCTGAACCCGTTCCATTGACCCTCGCGATCGAACCACGCGTACGCCCAGCCGGAAAAGCGCAGCTGATAAGGCTTCCCGGGAACGTCGCTTCCCCTGTGCACGTACCTCACGTCGAATCGGCCGCCGGAAAAAACGCACGCCGCTCCGGCCGGGATCCACTCGCCGCGCTTAAACGCGCCTTTTGCCCCGGACGAAGTCGTGACCGCCCTTTTAAACGAGCCGTCGTCAAGCATTTCAAGCCGCTCGAGGCACATTTCCCGCGTCACGGAAAGGTACGCTTCCGGCCCGAGCTTCTCGCTGAGCCCCGGAACGCAGCGATGGTACGAAAGATAATAATTGCCGCCGAAAAACTCGACCGAGCCGTGTACGTTGATGCCCGCAAGATAATCGAACATATCGATGATCGTACCGCCGAACCTCCAGCCATCGCGGATATTGTCCGAAACCAGATAGTTCATGCGTACCGGCAGCCCCGTTCCGAGCTTCGCGGCTATATAAATAAAATAGTAGCGCCCGTTGAATTTCCTGAGCGACGGACCTTCGAAGCCGTAATATCCGTCCGGCGATTCCGCGACGAGCTCCTGCACTGACACGATCGAGCCTTCCTTGATCGAAGCGTAACCGGCCGCCGGGTCAAGTTCTCCGATGCGGAAAGGCGAAGGCAGGGCAATATACACTTTCCCGTCGTCATCCGTCAGCACGCCGGGGTCAATACCGCTGATACGCTCCCCGTTGTACGTTATCCGCCTGACGTTCCCGAACGGCCCCGCCGGATCGCCGCTTTCGGCAATAAAATACGTACCGCCGCTGCCTCCGGAGCAGAACGTCAGATAGAACTTCCCGTCCGGCGATCTGAACAGATCTGGCGCCCAGAGGTAATCGATCTTGTGCCGCTCATCGATAATGCGCAGCTCCGGCGGAAAATCTTCGACGGAGATCGATACCCCCGCGTCGGTCCAGTGGATCAGATCGTCCGAATAGATCACGTGGTAATCCGAAGAACAAAACTCGACCTTGCCCTCGCTGTTGCGGCCGAACGGGTTATCCCTGGAGCCGTAAATGTACATTCTGCCGTCAAACACGTGCGGCTCGCCGTCGGCAATAAACAGCCCCCACGTCGGCGGCAATATCGGATTCTGTCCCTTGTACCCTACCGAGACGGTGCAGCGGGCGGTCTCCCCTTTTGCATTCCCGGCAATAACGACCGTGTCGCCGTCGGACAATGCAGTGACGTTTCCGTTTTCGTCTACGACGGCAATATCCGTGTTTTCCGAGCTCCAGCGCACTTCCGCTTCCTCCGCAGAATCATTGCTCAGGCCGCCTTCGCCGCACGGTCGCATGACGCCGGTCTCCCGTGTGGCAGCGCTCAGCTTCACGCTGCAGCCGATCTCAGTCATAAAAGCAGATTTATCTAATCTAAACATACGACAGGTCCTTTCTGAGAGTTGCTTACGTAATTCAGACCGCTGGTCTTCTTATAGGCTCTTTATTTGATTATAGCAAAAAGTTCTCTAAAATCAAGTGTTATATAGTTCCGGGAGGCTCTCTTCCTGTTTCCGTGAAAAACCGTTCATTCTATTGCTCATTTTTCTTCGGAGATTGAGGAAGAGTGGCACACGATTCTGAAATTAATTGATTTGTGTGCCACAAGTTTTTCATTTTAAACGCAGAATTGGCACATAAAAAAGGATTCAGACGATTTATGTGCCAACGTTGACCATCGCCAAAGTGAGAGACAGAGCCCGGCTGGCACACAAACTGCGATTTTACCAATTTGTGTGCCAAGATTGACCTCCGCCCGAGTGAGAGACAGCGCCCGGCTGGCACACAAACCTTGTGGACGGTAAACTCGTTCCGAATCCTCCATCAAACTGTAAAGCGAATCGCAACATTCGCTGCGAGCAAGCGAATATTCACTGAAAATTCGCCGAAAATTCGCTCATAGGGATTGACAAAGCGAATTTTATGAGTATAATATAGTCAAAATTAGTGTAAGGAGGCGCTCCAATGAATTTTGAAACCGAGAGAATTGAATTTAAGTCTCAGTTTACCGAGGAAATCTATAAAGAAGTAATAGCCTTTGCCAATACTGACGGAGGCAATGTATATGTCGGAATCGATAACGGCGGAAATGCTATTGGAGTGAATGATGTTGACAAAGAATATAACCGTATTACCAACGGCATCCGCGATGCAATCATGCCGGATGTTACCATGTTCGTACGCTTTACGGTAAAGGAAAACAAGGTGATATGCATTACTGTAAGTGAAGGTACGAACAAGCCCTACTATCTCAAAGGGAAAGGCTTGAAACCGAGCGGCGTTTACGTACGTCAGGGCACATCCAGTGTTCCCGCTTCCCCCGAGCAGATCCGTAATATGATCAAGGAGAGCGACGGCGATACTTTCGAAGAGAACCGTTCACTTGAGCAGGAGCTTACCTTTGAAGCGGCTCAAAGAGCATTCGATCTTTACGGTGTGGAATTCAACCCGGGAAAATACCGGTCTCTTGGTATTACACAAAATAAAGAGGGCTTTTATACAAACCTTGCCTTGCTGCTCTCCGATCAGTGCGCTCACACAATAAAAATTGCCGTATTCAGCGACGATGCCTGTACCGTATTTCGTGACAGCAAGGAGTTCGGTGGTTCGATATTTAAGCAATTTGAAGACACCATAAACTATCTCGCTCTTTGTAATAAAACGAGTTCTGTAATAAAAGGCGTGGTACGTACGGATAAGCAGGATTATCCTGAAGAAGCTATACGCGAGGCTCTGCTGAATGCGATCGTCCACCGCGATTACAGTTTCAGTGGCAGTGTCATAATCAATGTCACCGATCATAAAATGGAGTTCATTTCTCTCGGAGGTCTTCTTCCCGGTCTTTCCCCCGACGATATTCGTTCAGGTATTTCTCAGCCGAGAAACAAAAATCTTGCCGAAGTGTTCCATCGTCTGCGTCTGATTGAAAGCTATGGCACAGGTATTCGCAGAATATTCAATCTGTACGCCGATTGCCCGGAGCAGCCTCAAATCGCAGTAACTTCCAATACGTTCAAAATCATTTTGCCGAATAAGAATGCTGTTTATGAGGCAGAAACGGAGAAGGTTCATTCGGTAACGCCGCAGATGAAGAAAGTGCTGAATTATATTAAAACAAACGGTCAAATCACCGAAAAAGGAATCAGCGACTTGCTCGGTCTGAAAAAGACACGCACATTTACTGTTGCAAAGCAGATGAGAGATCTCGGATTGATAAAAGTCGTTGGAAGGGGCGAAAGCAAATACTATTCTATGGAAAAGAATGGAAACTTTTCCTCTTTTTATAATTAACGAACAGCGTCGGAAACAATTTGATCCCTGCCTACCATGCGTTCCCGTATCTTGTTCAGCACCCGCTTCTTATCCGTTGCCCAGTCCGGAGCGATCAGCAGGCGGCGCGGAGGATCGCCGGTCAGGCGGTGGATCGAGACGGAATCGGGCAATATTGACAGCGCGCGCACGACGACGTCAACGTATTCGTCCATTGTTAGCGTCCGGAACGCCCCGTTTTGATACAATTCAGCCAGATCCGTGCCACGAAGCACGTGGAGCAGCTGAAATTTGACCCCCTCGACGCCTGACCGGGCAACGTACCTGACCGATTCGAGCATCATTTCCGTCGATTCGAGTGAAAGCATTTGCCCTTCCGTCGATTCGAGCGAAAGTCCTGCCCTATCCGCCGAAGGATGGTTCGAAGGATAAGGCAGGCCGAATATCAGATGTGTCACCACGCGCGCACCGGCAGCGCGAAGGTCGCCCACCGCCCGGTCATAGTCGGTGAGCGGGAAGCCGCGGCGTATAAACGCGGCCGTAGAATCATGGATAGTCTGAAGGCCGAGCTCGACGAAAACCGTTGTGCGCATGCAAAGGCGGCGGATCAGGGCGATGATCTCAGGGCCGAGGCAATCCGGGCGGGTAGCGATAGAGATGCCGACAACAGTTTTGTCTGCGAGCGGCGCTTCAAACAGCGGCCCGAGGTATTCAGCGGAGGCATAGGTGTTGGTGTAATTTTGAAAATATGCGATAAACCCCGCTTTTCCGGTGTCAATTTTAGCTCCGAGCCTCGCTTTTGCGCGGTCAAGTTCCTCCTGCTTCCCTGTGTACCGTTCCGAGAAGTCGCCGCTCCCGGCCTGCGAACAAAAGATGCAGCCGCGGGTCCCTTTCGTTCCGTCGCGCGTGGGGCAGGTACATCCGATGTCGAGCGATAGTTTGTATATTTTCCGGCCGAATTCGTTTTTCAGCCTCCTGCCGATCATCCGGCTCTCAAGTTCTGTTCCCATAATACGTTTGCCATTTGCAATTTGCCACTTGCCACTTGCAATTTGCCATTTGCAACTTGCCACTTGCCACTTGCAATTTGCCATTTGCCATTTGTAATTTACTTGTTACTGGCTCATTATTTGCGCTATAATCTACCCTGGATCCGGATCCGGACCCGCTCCATATTATAACCCAAATCATTGCCCGAAAGAAGTGCAGAAACATGCTCACATCTGAAATATTGACCAGATTCAAAGAAATAATAAACAGAGCAGGCGAACTTGTATTGTCCGCCACGTACGACGACTCGCCGCGCCATAACGTTGACCAGCTCGGGGTCGAAGCCAAGGGCGGCAGCGTTAATTTCGTTACGCGCTACGACAAAGCAGTGCAGGAACTGCTGGAA
>JAGCTF010000229.1 GCA_017963755.1 Clostridia bacterium
ACGGCCTGCCGGACGGAGTCCCCTGCTTCCTTTTCGTCGGCCGTATGATGTGGTACAAGGGCCAGCGGATCATACTCGACGGTCTGGCGTCGATGCGCGAGCGCGGATACGATTTCCGGATGATATTCATCGGCGACGGCGTCGACTTTGACGCAATAAGCGAATACTCAAGGAACCTCGGGCTCGGCGATCGGGTATTCTTCACCGGCGCGATTCGCGACAGGGAGCTGCTTCGCGCCTACTACAGCCGCGCGGATCTGTTCATACTGCCATCGGTATTCGACAACAACCCGATCGTCTGCAAGGAGGCTGCCGCATGCGCGACTGCCAGCGTGCTGATACGGGATTCTTCGCCCGCCGAAGGAGTGACCGATGGAAAAAACGGAATGCTGATCGAAGAGGATCCTGACTCTCTCGCCTCCGCGCTCGAGAAGATCTATTCCGACCCGACGCTCTCCCGGAGGCTCGGAGACGGCGCGCTGGACGACCTTTACGTCTCCTGGGAAGATATGATGAAGGAGGTCACGGCGCGCTACGCCGAGATCATCGCCGCGGCGAAGAACCATGACTTAAGGCCGAGAAAAAAGGAACTCAGCGACGTCGCCGTCTCTCTCATGTCCGACACGTACACGAGACTTTCGAACGTGCGGGAGTTCTTCAGAAACTACATCTGACAGCTGAATAACGCAAAGACCCGGCCTTGGGGCTGTAAAAAAGTCCCGAAAAAAACAAGACGCCGAAGCAGGAAGTAACAGGCTTTCCGCTTTGGCGTACTTTTTTTACTCAGTACGGTAAAGAATCGACATTAATCAGGCAACTCTCTTTTTCACAGGCTGACGAGGATTGATCTAATTACTCTCCCTGACGCCGATAGTGTTCTTGTTGCAACTCCTCAAAACAGAACTATCTATTTTCAAAAAGACGACGCAATAACCGAGCAACGTCCCGGCAACAGATTGGATAATTTCAATATTCACGATCTCAGTACCTTGCGGATGTTTTTGGACTTATGCTGAATTCACCATTCAAGACAATCTTCAGACAGTTTTGTTTATCGATCATTTAACCCTAGATCTGTAGAAAAGTAGAACTACATGCTTTTTTACAGAACCAAATGTAGTCTTTTTTGTCGTTTTACGTACAATCTATTGCGTTTTGATGCCGTTTGTGATATAATAATTGTAGTTCTACTTAGTTCTATTTTTGTGCCTGGAGGACTACAATGGCGTTCATCAAAGCTCAGAAACTGACTTATGATAAAGACGGCAGAATCACCGGCGGTTCCGCTGCAATTGTTGATACAATTTACGGCGATTTTGGATCATATCATGCGAAACATCGGGTTCGCGAGAAGCTCGGAAAGGTTTTGTTTCTGAGCTCGGACAAGAAAAGCGGTATTTTTCTTTCTCCATTACGCGGTCTTGTCGAATATGACGCAACAAGCGACACGTTCAGTGATGTCGACAGAGACGATATGCGCATCAACACGCCTGAGATCTTTCCGGAATCAGAGATCCATACCGTTTTCGGCGATACATATCTGTTGCTGAAGTTTTTGGAAAAATCCGGCATTCTTTCAGTTTTAAGAAGCGTTTTTACAAAAGATACCGATTATGAGCGGATGCTCATGCATTTGCTCCACGGGATTCTCAAGGACGGATCGCGCATTTCGTGTGACTCATTTATTGAGAAAAGTTTCGCGTCATATGTTCTTCGGGACGTTCCTTTTCCATCGCTGCATTCAGACACATACTTCTTCTCTATGCTTGGAGAAGACTCCGTGAAAATGAAGTTCTTCAAAACTTTTGTGTCGTTCATGCAGTCGCGCGATCCTGATTTCGGAAGAGGGTGTTATGTGGATTCCACTCCGTTGCCGAACGACATAGAAGACAATCCGTTCAACGCTCTTTGCTGTCACGGGGTCGGGTCTTCGGAAGTTATGACGCGTCTCATTCTGGTGCTTGACGAAAGATCGGGTCTTCCGGTATGGTATGACATAATACCGGGAAATGTTCTAGACGTCAACACGATCATGACCGAGATTAATAACGTGGCTGACAGTTTGAACGTTGAGATAGACTCCCTTGTACTGGATGCCGGTTATGTCTCAAAAGAGCTTTTGGAAGTGTTCCACATCGGAACAGACAAAACAATCATCGGGCGCATGCCAAACAGACGCGGATATCCGTACAAAAAGCTTTACTGGGATCTGAAAGCTCAGATAGGCAAAGGGAAATACGAATTCGTACAGCGGCATCACGCCTATTTCGGCAAGAAGATTCCTGTGGAAATATTCGGGCAGAGGGAATACGCATACGTATATGTCGATCACAACAACGCGCTGAGGCGTTACAGCGAGTATCTTCTGGAGCACGAGGAAGAATATGCCTCCATGAAAGATAAGGACAAGGATTGGTATACCGTAAGATTTGGGTATTTCGTTTTACTGTCCAATATTGACACCAATCCAGCCGAACTCCTGAAGGAGTATTTCTCAAGAACCACGATAGAAATGGTTTTCAAGACTCAGAAGGAATATCTGGATCTGCTGCCCTTATCCAAATGGTCCGATCAGACGGTCCGGGGCAAGATACTGAGTGACGTCATCAATACTGTTGTCCTTCTGTCTTTCCGTAAAGCTGTTAATGAAGGCGGCTATTCTACTTCGGAGATAATAGGGGCAACTCAGTCTTTGATGTGTTTCCGAAACAGGGATGGTATGGTTACCGTTGAAACACCGGGAAAAAAGGTCAGACAGTACTATAAGCTAGCAGGCATTGAAGTCCCGGCCCATGTTGATACAGGCAAGTACATCAATAACGTTTTAAACATTAAAGTGTAGTTCTACTTTTTTGCAGATCTACGGTTGAATCAATTGAAAGCAATAAAGGATTTGGTTCTTCTTTTATATATATACTTTTTTTGGCTTTATTGAATTTGGGTGGATATTGGATTCATTCAACTTTTCATAATAGAAGTGAGATTCTTTTTGAACAAGCCAAGTGCGATACCAAAGTTAAGCTCTTTCAACATAATTTTGAATTTTTAAATTCGTTTTATGATGTACCCAATAATAGAGATGTTTTCCAACGGGCTGTTAATTATGCTGATGCTGGTGGTGTCCAGGTTTATATTTTAATTATTTCGGCTCTACTCCCATTTTCGTTGATGAGAGGTTTTTATACCCGTAACGCAAACGGATCTTCGATGTCCAATTTGCCTGCTACGATATAAATCATTGTCGCAAACCCGTCAAACGTCCGATAACCTCTCGCCTTTCGCTTGGCGGCCTGTATCATACTATTGATGCCTTCGCAAATCGCGTTGGTCAAACGATTTCTGAAGTAGTTTATTATCCTGTCCTTGTGTCTCTTCAGAGTCTGAGCCGCCTCTTTCATAGGCTGCAATCTGCATCTGCGCATCCATGAGCAAAGCGAGTCAAATCTGTCCTCGGCTTCATCAACATTCTTGGACTTGTAGAATTCATCCAAGGCAGCGACTATACGGTATGCCCTGCCTGTTTTCGGATACATTTTGCTCATCTCAACAAGAGTGGCTTTTTGAACCGCTGTCATTTTGCTTTCAGGTTTCATAAAAAGCCGCCGGCCAAGAAACAGATTCCGCTTGTTCTCGCTTCCTTTTTGCTCCTGTTTCCGGACCTCGTCCATCGCGTCAATCAGCAGCTTCTTGATATGGAACTTGTCTACGATATGTTTGGCTTTCACAAAGTTGCGCTCTATTGCCGGAAGAAATGATCTCGACAAATCCGACGTCACACTCTGTATTTTGGACGGATCCCCGCCTTTTTCAGCCAAATAAGCGGCAAAACGGTCTATTGTACTGCCATCGCGTCCCTGTTCAACGTCTTTAACGCTCTTTTGGTCAGCATCAATGAACAGACTGACGTAATTGTGTCCCTTCCTGAAGGAAGTCTCATCGACTGCCAGGTTTGTCATACTTGAAAGCGTTTCTTTATCGCGAGCTTTCTGTACCCAATATTTCATTA
>JAGCTF010000230.1 GCA_017963755.1 Clostridia bacterium
AGCAGTAATGATCGACGGCAATATCTGCAGATCGCGTGACGCACAGTTCGATGAAAATACTGCGAAAGTCACCGTTAACGGTGAATATATCCCGTACAAGCCGTTCGTTTATATTATGGTCAATAAACCGGCAGGGTATCTGTCGTCAACTGAAGACGGGTCCGGGCCTGTTGTTACCGACCTGCTTTCAGGTGCGTACGCCTCATATAAGCTCGGCGTATGCGGCAGGCTCGATAAAGACGCCGAAGGGCTTTTATTGCTGACAAACGACGGAGATTTTATCCATCGCGTCATTTCGCCTGAAAAACACGTTGGAAAACAGTATTACGTAAAATTAAAGCGTGAAATTACTACCCGTGATGTGGTACAATTTGAGTGCGGCATAAAACTTGCTGACGGTACTCAGCTAAAACCCGCAAAACTTGAAAAAGTAAACATAGAAATCAGCGGCATTGAAACAGAACCCGGCGCAAAAAAAGACTTAAATACACCGGAATCATCAGTGACGATAACAGAAGGGAAGTTTCATCAGGTAAAAAAGATGTTCTTAGCTACCGGCAACGAAGTTTTATATTTGAAGCGCCTCAGTATTGGCGCGCTTCGTCTTGATGAAACACTGAAAACGGGAGAATTTAAAGAATTGAGCCCTGAAGAGGCATATAAGGCTTATGAACAGACAAACGGCTGATAAAATCAGGTTTTTTATGGCAGGTATGAGCGGAAGGATCAGCGAAGCCTCAGAAATCACTCCCGGCGGAGAGCAGTTGGCCACGGGCGGCGAATCGTTTCCGATCACATCGGTCAGCGCTGAATTCAAATCAGGGCTTAAGAAATATAAATTGACCGCACCCGTAAGACCGGGAGAAAAGCTCTCGTTTAATTTCGGCGGAAGTACGCATTCCCTCGATTATGCCGGATTTACGGATTTCATATGCGGCGCAGTCCCGGAATACGACGAACTCACACTTACTTATATTGACGACTATAAAGAAAGCGTAATACTTGCCTCGGGAAAAGACGTTGCGTTCAGAACATCTGACAGAAACGTTCAAAAAGTTACAGGCGCACGCGGAGAGTCCATCGCATCTTCCGCCAGGCTGCACGAACTTTCCGGTGCGTCAATGTCAAACCGTGCGTATTTTGTGAAGCCGGATAACCCCCGCGCGACCGAGATGCTTAAAGCGATTGGAATAATGGGGGACAACGGCAAGGTTAAAAATGATAAGATCAGAAAGTACAATCAGATCGATCATTTTATCGAACTAATCGATCCTATGCTCAGAAAGCTCTGCGAAGATAAGAAAAAGCAGGAAAACGGAGACAGAACCGTTGAAATCGTCGATTGCGCCTGCGGTAAATCCTACCTCTCTTTCGCGCTCTGCTACTACGTACGTTTCGTTCTTAAAACGCCGTGCCGTTTTACCGGACTCGATTATAACAGTATAGTTATTGAAGACTCAAAGCAGATCGCCGAAAAGCTCGGATATACCAATATGAAATTCATTGAAACTGATATTGGTAAGTTTAAACCTGACAGGAAATACGATCTGTTGATAACGCTTCATGCGTGTGATATCGCGACCGATCTTGCGCTCAGATTCGGTATAGATCACGGCGTAAAAGCGATGGTCTGCGTACCTTGCTGCCACCGTGAGATGAACGATCAGGGATACGAACTCGGAGCTGCTGATCCTGTGCTTAAATACGGAATACTCAAGGCACGAATAGCTGACAGCCTTACTGACGGTTTAAGGGCAATGTATCTCGAAGCTATAGGCTACGACGTATCGATGGTAGAGTACATCTCTCCGCTGGATACACCTAAAAATCTGATGATGCGTTGTGAACTCAGGCGCGGATACAGTCAGGCGCTGATGGATAAATATAACGATTTGTGCGATTCCCTGGGCGTGAAAATGTCCATTTCTAAGGAGAGTGACCGGATCAGATGAGTGTTTTTGACGTTCTGACATTATTGGGCGGTCTTGCGCTGTTCCTTTACGGAATGAGGCTGATGAGCGGAAGCCTCAAAGAGAGTTCTTCCGGCGCCCTGAAACGTGTGATGGAGAAGTTCACAAAAAATCCGTTTGCCGGATTTTTGCTCGGTGTCGTTGTGACCGCCGTTATCCAGTCATCTACCGCAACGATCGTAATCACGTCGGGTCTTGTTGCCGCCGGAATAATCAAAGCGCGTAATTCGATCGGGATCATAATGGGCGCGAACGTGGGAACTACAGTCACCGGGCAGATCATCAGACTTATTGACCTTAACGGAGATTCGGCATCGTGGCTGCAGGTTTTTAAACCTTCTACTCTGGCGCCGGTCGCGCTTATTGCCGGTATCATCCTCATAATGTTCCTCAAGTTTAAAAATTCAAATACGATCGGCTCGATCTCGATGGGATTCGGTATCCTTTTTACCGGTCTTATGACGATGACGTCAGCTGTTAATACGCTCAACGAGAGCGGAGTATTTGAAAAACTGTTTACGAGTTTCGGATCTAATCCGTTCCTTGGCTACGCCGCAGGCGCAGGAGTCGCTTTCACACTTCAAAGTTCATCCGCGACCGTAGGTATTCTGCAGGCTCTTTCGACTTCCGGACAGCTTACGTTTAAAGCCATTTATTCGATCCTTGTGGGCGTTTATCTCGGCGACTGCGTTACTACTGCGATCGTCTGTTCGATAGGCGCAAAGGCTGAGGCAAGGCGCGTTGGTATCATCAACATTCTTTTCAATATTGCCAAGACTGTTCTGGTGTTTATAGGCGTTGCGATCGCGTACCACGCCGGATGGCTTAGCGCTATATGGGATAAGACGATCACTTCCGGCGGCATCGCAAACACAAATACGGTGTTCAACCTTAGCTGTGCGATCCTGCTGTTCCCGCTGCAGATGGTATTTGTAAATCTTGCCGAAAAGATAGTCAAAGACAAGCCCGAAGACAGAAGCAAGTATCAGGACAAACTTGACGCCCTCAACCCTGTGTTCTTCAGCACTCCCGCTCTGGCTTTCCGCAGCTGCTACGATATACTGATGGCAATGTTCGGCGCCGCCAGTACTAATATTAAAAAAGCGATCGGAATGCTTGATAAATATGATGAAAAAGTGATGAAGACGATACGCGACGAAGAAGACCAGGTGGATATTATGGCTGACCGTGTAAGCAGCTATCTGGTGATGTTTTCACCGCATATCAAAGCCGAAGATCACATAAAAATAATGGACCAGTATTATAAAGTTGTCACCGAATTTGAACGCCTTTCGGACCATTCGCTAAATATTGCCGAAACTGCCGAAAACCTTGACCGAACCGGGATCAATTTCTCGGAGGAGGGAAAGCGTGAGATCAAAGTTCTGACTGAACTGATCTATGAAATCCTGGAACAGACCGGGCAGGCTTTCGGAAAAAGAGACGTTGACGCTGCGAGGGCAATAGAGCCTCTGGAGGAAGTCGTCGATGACCTTGTCGGCGCGCTCAGGGACAACCATCTGAAGCGTATGCGCGAGGGACGCTGCAACGTGCTCGTCGACTCCGATTTTGCCAATCTGATGTCCGACCTTGAACGTATCTCCGACGTCTGCTCTAACGTCGGCGTCGCGACAGTTGCCCGTGTCGATTACGAAAGAGCCAGCCAGGCACACACCTACATATCTACGCTTCACCAGGGCGACGACGAGGAATTCAACAAGGCGTACAGCGAAGCGCATTTAAAGTATTTCGGAATGCTTGACGTCGCGGACGAAGTCAAAGCTAATAAAAACGTTGATAATAACGACGCTCATGATAATAACGGAGGAACGTAAAATGAAAACATGTGTAAGTTCATACAGCTTCGGCGGATACGTTGACCGCCTCGGGATAAACGGCGTTATAAAAAAAGCTGCCGGGATGGGTTTTCAGGGGATAGAGTTCGTAGAAGGAGGCTGGACGCAGGGACGTGAGAATAACGGTGCGCTCGAAGGCCGCAAGACTGCGCTGGACGCGGGTCTCGAAACAGTGTCATACTGCATAGGCGCGGATTTCCTGTACGGCTCAGGAGGAGATCTTCAGAAAGAAGTTGACCGCGTAAAGCAGCAGGTCGATTTTGCCGCCGAACTCGGCGTTATAAATATGCGCCACGACGTTGCTTACGGAATGAGACCGCAGGACGGAATAAAGGCCGGCCTGGGTTACGACAACGC
>JAGCTF010000003.1 GCA_017963755.1 Clostridia bacterium
CTTGTAAAACGGTTATTTCTTGTAAAACGGTTATTTTCTAAGCGCAGCCATGTCGTGCTTTACTTTGAAACGCTGTATCTTGTTCGTGGAAGTCTTTTCAAATTCGATGTTGAGCAGCTCCAGTCCGCAGATCCTTTTGTATGCGGGAAGGTCCTTATTAACGCGCTTAATTTCTCCCCAGATATATCTGGCAGCGACGTCGTGAAGTACCTCTTCTCCTTCTATCGTCTCGCCCGCTTCCTGAGCGGCTGCTTTCACCGCGTCGTAGTCGGGAAATACCGTCACGCAGACTTTAGTATCTTCCTGTCCGTCATCTCCTGAATTAACGCCCCATACCATGCACTCTTTTACGTACACGATATCTTCCAGTTTATTTTCGAGCTCTTCGGGGAATATATTTTTTCCGGTATTGGTGACGATTATGTTCTTGATCCTGCCGGTGATATATACTCTGCCAAGTTCGTCCATTCTTCCCTGATCGCCTGTGCGGAACCAGCCGTCTTCGGTAAACGCAGCCTGCGTCGCTTCGGGATTGTTATAATAGCCGAGCATTACGTTATCGCCTTTGGCCTGTATCTCGCCGCGCCCTTCGTCGTCGGGATCGGCGATCCTGATCTGGATGCCGGGCATGGCGGGTCCGACCGAATCGTACTCGTTTCCGCTGTCGCGGTTAACGCAGAGTATAGGCGAAGTTTCGGTGAGGCCGTAGCCCTGGCGCATCTTGAAGCCCATAGTCTCGAGATCTTTGCAGATCTCAGGCTTCATTGCCGCCGCACCGGCCACGACGAGATGGATGCGCCCGCCGAGCGCTTCGTGAGCGGATTTAAAGAACGTCCGGCCCGCGTTGATACCGAAATGTTTCAGGAACCTTGACAGCCCCATCAGGAACCTGAACCCGAACCATTTGAGCTTCGTCGCTTTCGCTTTTTCTATGATCTTTTTATGCAGATTTTCTATGATCAGCGGAACGAGCATGAGCATCGTAGGCTTGTACTCGGCTATATTTTTACCGATGTAGCGGATCCCTTCGCAGAAAGCTACGCGCGCTCCCATGCGGAATGAAACCAGGAACGTCGTGGTACATTCGTACGTGTGATGGATAGGCAGTATCGAGAGCATCGAGTCTTCGCACGAGTGGTCAAGGCATTGAAGTACGGACGTCATGTCGGTCAATATATTTTTCTGCGAAAGCATTACGCCCTTCGAGACGCCCGTCGTTCCGGACGTGAAGATCAGCACCGACATTGCTTCCGGATCGATAGTAACTTCATCATATGCGGTATTTCCGGCTTTGAGCAGTTCTCTGCCCTTCTCCATAAGCGTTTCAAACCTGGTCAGTTCCGCGCCGCTCTCAGGCTGTTCCTCTGGTTCGTCCCCGCGGTCCATAAGCACGCATAATTTAACGTTCGGAAGCTCGGGCAGCGCGTCTTTCAGCGCTTTAGCGTAAACTTTATCTGAAACGATGATGCAGCACGCGCCCGATTCGGACAATACGTGGTGTATCTCGTCTTTGTTCAGTTCTTTATCGACAGGAACGACAACGTCTCCGGCGCAGGCAACGGACAGGTAGCTGAGGCACCATTCGTATCTGCTCTCGCCCATCACGCCGATATGCGAACCCTGAGGGAACAGATCAAGGAGCGCCGTACCGAGGATCCTCGTCTCCTGCTTGAATTCATTAAAAGTGACGTGTCTGTATTCGGCCGGTTCCGTCGAAGTTTCGCGCTTCGTTTTTACGATATATGCTTCTCTTTCTCCGTAATCTCTTGCCGATTCATCTACCATTACTCTGAAATCTCGCGGGACAGGATCCAGCTGCATATTAAAGTCTTTTTTCTTTTTCAATTTTACAATACCTCCAAAATTCTGCAAAGGGTGCTTTGCTTACGCCATAAGGACCCAGCGAAGCGCTCCCGCGGCATTATATTTGAGTACCAGTCCCATTTCACCGTCCGGTGCGGAAGCTTCTGCTTTATAATATAAAATAATAACTGTTCCTGCCTCAGTCTCGGACGAATATTGTCCTTCGCGGATCCAGCCGTCCGATTCAAGCAGCAGTGTATAATCAGAAAGATCAGCCTCGGTAACGCTAACGTACGACGCGCCCCATTCGCGCTTTTCCGGTGCGACCGCGGCATAAAAACTGCCTTCGCTGTAAAACCCTTTTTTGAACACAGGACACAGCTCCGCGGGAACGTCGTCGTAAAGGCCGTTGTATTCGAGCAGATCCGAGAAGCTGCTGTCCATCAGCGCTGTGACCCTGTATACGGCGTCTCCGGCGCCGCGGGGCTTTAAGAACATTAGTTCGTGAAGGATGATGGCAAAAGAGCCGTAAGTCATTTTATTTCCGTTGACAAGTCCGGACCCGTTCACCGTTCCGAAACCGGCAGCGGCGGCAATACTTTCCAGCGATTGACCCTGCGCTTCCTGAGCGTCAATATATCCGAGCGCCTTTAGGCACATGCCGTACGCCTGCGACGCGCTTAAATCATCGCCCGGCTCAGCCCTTGTCCCGTCGGCGTCAATAAAGAAGTCCACCGATCCTGTATATGATATGCTTCTGAAATAATCCGCCGCGCGCGTCTCGTCTCCCGCACCCAGCAGTCTCTGGAGCGCGAGCACCGAATTAAAGCGGTCGATCCCGTCGTTGACCTTTTCAGCGGCTCCGTCCGGATAAACGCCCAGCCTGGTCAGAAGCGCCGTTTCGCTGCTCCCGGAATTCGAATAAACTTTCCTTCCGCAACCCGCGAATATTGCAACCGCAAGAACTAAAAAAAGCAGAACGAAGAGCGGCCGCCCGGGCAGAGATCTGCCTCCCTGCGGCATGCGATAGTTATCCGTTCTGCTCATTTTTCCTGCTGACATTTCTGCTGTTATTCCTTTGTTATCACAGGGCCGTCTTTAGTGTCTGTAACTTTATAACCCAGCTCGGCGATTTTTGCGCGCAGCGCGTCCGCATCCGCGTAGCGCTTTTCTTTTTTCGCGATCATGCGCTCTTCAGAAAGGGCAAGTATCTCAGCCGGTATCGTTTCTTTAAGTTCTTCCTCTTCTTCCTCTTTCTTCTCCTGCGCTTTAAGTTCAGCTTCAGCCGTTCCTTTTTCGAGGTCAAGCCCGAGGATGTCGTCCAGGGACAATACAAAATCGTATATCTTTCTGTTCGGAGTCTTATAGCGCAGCGCTTTCCAGACGACGCTCATAGCGAGCGGTATATTGAGATCGTCGCTTATCGCGTATTCGAATTCTTTCTTCCAGGCGTCCATGACGTTCATATCGGAGTATCTGCCTTCTCCGGGCACAGTGTCTGTGATCTCGGTATCGGGAGCGTTTTTATGGACAAGAAGTGTTTCGTACAGTCTGTTAAGTGCGGTCTGCGCCGCGTCGAGCGCCGCCCAGGTGAAGTTGAGCTTGTTCCTGTAGTGGCCGTTCAGGCAGAAATATCTGAACGCCAGCGGAGAATACCCGCGCTCGATAAGCGTATCGACAGTATAAGTATTGCCCAGGCTCTTAGACATTTTTCCGCCGTCAACGAGCAGGAACTCGCCGTGCATCCAGTAGTTCACTGTCTTTTTCCCGATAAGCGCTTCGGACTGTGCGATCTCGTTTTCGTGGTGGATCGGTATATGGTCAACACCGCCGGTATGTATGTCGAGAAGGTCTCCGAGGTATTCGCGCGACATCTCGGAGCACTCGATATGCCAGCCGGGGTATCCCATTCCCCAGGGGCTGGGCCACTGCATTATGTGTTCTTTCGGAGCTTTTTTCCAAAGTGCAAAGTCAGCCGGATTATGTTTCTCGTCATTTACGGCCACGCGCTCGCTTCCGCCCGCGAGCTGTTCGTCGAGTCTGGCGCGCGAAAGTTTTCCGTAGCCCGGGAATTTCGCGATGTCAAAGTAAATGCCGTCGGAAGTCTCGTATCCGTACCCTTTATCGCACAGACCAACCACGTAATCGATCATGCCGTCAATATGCTCCGTTGCCTTCGCAATTATCTCCGGTCTGTCGATATTGAGCCTTGCCAGATCCTTAAAGAACGCTTTTGCGTAGAAATCTGCGATCTCGTACGGAGATTTCTGCTCCTTCTTTGCCGCCTTTTCCATCTTATCATCGCCGTCATCGGCGTCCGAAGTAAGGTGGCCAACGTCCGTCACGTTCATCACGTGTTTGAGCGTGTATCCTTCGTGCCTGAGCACGCGGCGTAGCGAATCCATGAACACGTAAGTGCGCATGTTGCCTATGTGAGCGAAGCTGTATACGGTAGGACCGCAGGAATAGATCTTAACTTCGTTAGGATCCTGCGGCACGAATTCTTCTTTTCTCCTCGAAAGTGTATTATATATTTTCATTTGTCATTCTCCTCTTTATCAAGGCGTCTTTTTAACTCCTCAAGCTGCGCTTTTAAGTCGTCAAGTTCTTTCTTGAACGGGTCTCCGGTGCGCTGTTCGAGCGATTCGGACGGGGCAATGCGCTCCCCGCAGACTTTTATCACCTGTGCCTTTACGCCAGTGACCGTAGTACACGGAGGCACGTCGTTGACAACGACCGATCCCGCACCGATCATCGCATTGTCCCCCACCGTTACAGGCCCGAGTATCTTCGAACCGGCGCCGATCAGGACGTTGTTCCCGACGGTCGGATGGCGTTTGCAATGCTTTTCGTGGCCCGTTCCGCCTAGCGTGACCTGATGATATATAGTGCAGTTATTTCCCACCACCGCGGTCTCGCCGATCACGACGCCGTGTCCGTGGTCAATAAACAGTTCTTCTCCTATCGTTGCGCCCGGGTGTATTTCGATGCCCGTGCGCCTGGTACAGATCTGCGATATCCAGCGGGCAATAAATTTGAGCTTGATCTTGTAGAAGCCGCGGGCAATTTTATGGTATATGAGAGCATGGTATCCAGGATACAGGAAGAAGACCTCGAATGCGTTCCTCGCCGCGGGGTCTCTGCGCGCTATTGATCTTGCGTCTTTTATCAGTCCCATATAACTGTGCGCTCCTTATGCCGGACCGGCAATCATCTTTTTACACGGCGCGGTTTATTCCGCCTTTGCAGATCTGTCCGCGGATCCGTATACAGAGTGTATTTTACCACAAAGGCGGGATAAAGTGAAGTGATCATTTTTGTGCCTGAAAATACGTGCCGGACCCCGAATAAAAAGAGCAGGTGAATAGATTCAGACCTGCCCCCTTGTCATTATTCTAAGTTTTATTTTACTTCCTTTTTTTCATCGCACGAAGCCGGATAGATGACTAAGAATTTCGTTTGACCGAAATGCAGATAGAGCGGAGACCCGCATAAGACCCGAAATTCGTGTCATCATCCGGTTCGTGCCCTTAAAACGCTGTTTAGCGGCATCAGCTTATCTGTTACGATTTTTTGATCTTTGCGGCAATTATTATAGCTATTCCGATTATAATGCCGGCGCCAAGGATGCCGCCTATGATACCTATCAGCGCACCGGTACTGAGACCGCCTGATCTGACCGGAGCGGATTGACCGCCCTCGGTAGCAGCAGGCGCAGACGTTTCATTGACCGCAGGTCCTGTAGGAGCTTCGGTAGGCTCCGCAGGATCGCCGGTAGCCGGCGCCTGAGTGGCAGGTTCCTGAGTGGCCGGAATATCAGTCGCAGGGGCAGCAGTTGCAGGCACGTCAGTTGCGGGGACACCGGTAGCGGGAACGTCTGTCGCAGGAACAGCCGTTGCGGGCGCATCAGTCGGGTCGTCAGGCGTATCAGGGGGCATCAGCATCGTACTGAACAGCAATGAATCGGATATGCCGTCGCACTCGGCAACGCACAGATAGTACGCTGTCTTTGCAGCATCCGAAACCGGTATACCGTTCTTGAAAGTATATTTGCTCCCGGAGCCGAGCAAACTTCCCTGAGAGCCGTTCTCGTCAGAGTTGTACCATTTGAAAGTCACTTCGGAATTTGCATTCTGCGCAGCAGCCTCAAGTGAAAACTCCTGATTTGGAATATACGTTGTGTAATTCAGTTCGGAGACAGCATATATGCCGAATTTCGTGCCCGCGTTCGGGCTCACGTTGACCGGCACAGAAGCGGCGCAGCCGTCATATACTACTGCGAGCGAATTCTGCTCGGTACTGTAGATGTTGTTAGGGAAAACTTTTATCTTATCCGTATCCGAAACGGTGAAATAGCCCTGGCCGGTCATTCCGCGCAGAGTAAGGCCGGATATGTCAATGCTCTCACCAACTTTATATGCCTTTTTCGAAGGAGCTTTCTGCACTTCCACACCCATCGTATAAGATGGATCCGCGTTTTCTGCGGCAATGACGACTCTGGCGAGACTGCTGTACGTGCGGTTCGTTTTACCGCCCCTGGTCTTTTCCACCATACACGTCATATAGAACGTCCCTGCCTGCTGGGTGTCAAGGATCAGCACCATCGAATCGTCAGAGTTCACATCGGCCTTGATCGTAGAAAGATCGTCAGTAGAGGTTCTGTACCAGGTGTAATGATACGTTGCCCCTTCCTCCTCGTAAGTCCGAAGAGCGTATTTGATGAAGCTGTTCTCCTTAACGTTGATATTCCTAAGATGCATCTCCGTAGCGTCGCACGTTGCCGCAGCCGGAGCCACCTGAACGATGGCCACGGTCGTTACCGCGATCCCTGCGCTGCCTCGGACAATGCAATATATCCCCGCGTTGTTGAGATCGTCGTTAACGCCCGAGAGCTTCAGGAAAGACTGATTTTCTTCGCGTGAAAGCGTAGCAGAATCAAATGCTTCATACACTTTTGCTCCCGCGGTCTCCTGTGCCGCAAATGCAGGAAAATCTTTCCCGTTATAGCGTATGAACCATTCAAAATTAAGGCTCTCACCTTTGGCTTCTGTCATGAACGTAACGTCGCCGCCGGACGGGATCATATAGCTCGTGGGGCTGGCAACGATCGACGTTTCCTCTGCGGCATATGCGGGAGGCAAAACGGTCGAGATCATAAGCACGAATGCACAGATGACGGTAATGAGACTGAAGATTCTTTTCATTTTATGCTCCTTTCGCCTTTTGTTTCGGATCGGGCCGTATGCGTTCGATATCCTGAATATCATGGACCGGATATTTGAAACCGGATCTCAGAAATCAGAGCTCAGACATCGGAAATCAGATCTCGGCATCGGCTGTATAGGGTCTGTGGTCGGACACTGAAGCGGCAGGGATCTCCGCTTTTAAAACCTTGATATCTTTCGAAGTAAAGATGTAATCTATCTTGTGGTCAGGTCTGTCGGACGGAAACGACATGCCGCTCTCCCAGGAAGGAAAGCTTTCAGCCGTATCGTACAGCTTCTCTCTTATCGGCAGCAGAATCGGATCGCCCGGTAAAACGTTGAAATCGCCCATCAGCACCGTGCGCTCGTTTCCGATCAGTCCCGTCACGGTCTTCACGGCGTTTTCCTGCTCGTCCGGGTTGAGACCGAAATGCGTTACCAGCACCGTAAGTCCTC
>JAGCTF010000004.1 GCA_017963755.1 Clostridia bacterium
GGGAGATTTCCCGAGTGGCCAAAGGGGACAGACTGTAAATCTGCTGGCATTGCCTTCTGTGGTTCGAATCCACAATCTCCCATCAAAAAAACAGCCCATCGAACGGTGGGCTGTTTTTTTGATCGTGCATAAGTGGATTCGAACCGAGCGCCAGCGCCAGCCGGGTACTCCGGAAATCAGTGCACAATGGCGCGTAGGAACATGCCGGTGGCATGTTCCAGCGAGGAGGGCCCTTTAAGCAAATTTCAGACATGGTAAGGAAGCGGCTGAAATTTGCGTGGGCGAATCCACAATCTCCCAAATGATTCGAACCGAGCGCAATAATTGCGTGGGCGAATCCACAATCTCCCAAATGATTCGAACCGAGCGCAATAATTGCGTGGGCGAATCCACAATCTCCCAAATGATTCGAACGAACGCAATAATTGCGTGGGCGAATCCACAATCTCCCATACAGGTGTGTAGTCTAAAAAGACCGGCACACGAAAACCGGCAAGAAATTGCTGGTTTTCTTCATTTCTGCTGCACATTTTCGACGAAAATGATACAAAAATTGAGATTTCGCAGTTTCGAATTTCGCCGAAAATTTGGGCAAAATAAAAAGATCGGATAGGCCCTTTCGCATAGGTAGTATGGATTCGAACCAATTTGTTCATTCAAAATGCACAAAACTAGATTGTCATCGCTGCAGAAATGAAATATAATAGCATACACCTTTTTCCTTGGAGGTGTGATTGATGGCTGTTTCAAAGCAACAAAGAGTTTTCTATATCAATAAAATACTTTCTTTTATGATCGCAGCGGTGATCTTTTGCTGTATTTTTGCTCCGCAGCTTTCTTTTGCAGGTGAAGATATGAACACTATAATCGTAAACGACAGCGAAGTCGGCTCCGGTAATTTCAAATTTGATTTTCATGGCTCCTGGGTGCATGAAGGAGGCTATCCCTCAAGGTTCGTAGGGGGAGACGAACACTGGACCACTACTGCCGTATTCGGTTCCGATTATCCGGGAGTCACGTTCCGGTTTATCGGCGATAAGGTGGCAATATACGGGCATAAAGTGCCTGACGGCGCCATGGCTGACGTTACCGTTGATGGCAATGATATGGGTGTGATCGACCTCTACAATCCCTCCAGGATCGAAAAAGTGCTGCTGTATGAAAGCAAAGAGCTGGAGTTAGGTGAGCACAGCATTACGATTCGGCTGATCGCGGATAAAAATCCGAAAGCAGGCGGAGGCCACGAAGCCAGCATAGATTATGCCGTTGTCAGCGGCGCAGGTAAACTCAAACCGGAGAAAATATCGCTGGAGACCGGAAGCATTGTCCTCGAACCGGGTATGGAAAAACGGATCGGATACAGTTTCCTGCCGGATTACGCAGCGGATCTGCCGGCAGTTTTTTTTGAGTCTTCAGACGGTTCGGTTGCGGAAGTGACGGAGGAGGGTATCGTTAAAGCGATTGGGACGGGAGAAGCGAAGATCACGCTCCGCACCGGAGGGGAAGGCAGTCTCAGCGCGACAGTTAACGTGACTGTTCGCGAGCCGAAAGGAGGCCTGCTGGTCGCCGTACCGGGGACCACGGATACCCATACAGGACCGGAAGATTACGACAAACTGTTTCGTAAATTGACCGGGGATGCTCCAAAAGCATTGACCGCCGTCGCCTGGCAGGACGACACCGCCTCCGTAAAGTTTGACCTGCTGACCAAAGGGCAGGCATTGACCGGAGTGTGCGCGGTTCCAGGCAGTTTCACCAGCGAAAACGGCGAGCTGCTGAGCGGTAAGATCAACGTATATTTTGTTAAAAACGTGCTGGCCCACGACACCGGTAAATACGTGCCGGACGTGCTTTATTCGAATTATGCGGACGAGCTTCCGGCATCCAGCGTGACTTCCGTGTGGGTGAGGATCGACACAGAGGCGGAGGCAAAGCCAGGGATCTACAGCGGATATATAACGGTGAGCAGTACTGCTCCGGAGCTCAGCATAGATATGCCGCTTTCGATAGAAGTGATCGGGCTCAAAATGCCGGATAACGACACGGCGCTGGAGCTGTGGCAATACCCCTACAGCAGCAACCGGTATTATTCCGGTAAAAGCACGGAAGAGTATTTCGGGAAAGGGATAGAAGGGTTGTGGAACACCCACCTTGACCCGGCGTATGAAGCGGGGCTCCGGTCCCAACTCGAACTTTACGCGGCGGCGGGGGGCAACAGCGTTACCGTTACCGTAACGGAAGATCCCTGGAATTCCCAGACTCCGGATTCGTATCCGTCCATGGTCAAGTGGATCCAGAAAGCGGACGGCACCTTCACATATGACTATACAGATTTTGATTATTTTGTGGAACTTTGCGCTGAATGCGGCATAAACGGCCGGATATTGGCGTTTTCGATGGCTGACTGGGCGAACCGGATCACTTATTACAGCGAAAAACGGAGCCGGGTGGTGTCTGAATCACCGGCGCCGGGAACGAAGCGTTGGAAGACGCTCTGGACCGGTTTCTTAACTGATTTTATGGAGCATACGAAAGCAAAGGGCTGGTTCGAGCGGGTGCATATGGCGATGGACGAGCGAACTGCAGACGTGGTGGAAGCGGTGCTCGATGCAGTAGAGTCGGTGCGGGATGAAAACGGAAACTGTTTTAAAACGGCGCTGGCAGTGTTCACTTTCGATACGGAATATATGTTTGGCCGGGTGACGGACCTGTCGCTGGCTATCGCCATGGATCCGGCTAAGCTTAAGGAGGTCACTGCGCACCGGCGGGAACTGGGGCTCACGACGACGCTCTACACCTGCGGTGCCCAATGCAGTGCGCTGTCTAATCCTCCTTACGAGAGTGTGTATTCCATCTGGTATACTGCGAAAATGGGAGCGGACGGGCTGCTGCGCTGGGCGTACGACGCTTTCAACGCGGATCCCCTGAACTCATCGGAACACCGGCTGTTCGCTGCGGGGGATATCTATCTGATATATCCTGATGTAGCAGATGCGGCTGATCCTTCGGCTCATTCCTCCGCCCGGTTCGAGATGCTTTCTGAAGGCGTACGGGACGTGACGAAACTGCGCTGGCTCCGGGACAATTATCCGGAATTCGCGGAGGAACTGGACGCGGCGCTTGAGGGGATCAGTTCGGGTTCTGCGGCTCCGGTCCATGCCGCTCAGAAAGTGGTCAACGACGTTGCCCGCCGCGTGGCCGGAAGCATTGATCCGGGAACAGGACCGGAGATCACCCCGGTCGGCAATCGCGGGGATGAGGGCGGCAATGATAGAGTTGACCAGAATATAGAGAGCAGTACCGGGTTATCCACATCTGCCAAGATCGGCATTGCCTCGGGGATCGCCGGAGCCGCAGCTATTGCAGCGGCGGTTACTGTTGCCGCAGCGAAGCGGAAAAAACATTGACCGAAAAAAGAAAGGCCGGAACGTAAATGGCTGAGCAGCTTAAAATGATAAGAACATCGGCACCGGTGAAAGAAATACCGCTGCCGGAGGGGTATTCGTATGAATCGTTTGAGGGCGGCATCGACCAGATATCACCGATTGGAAATAAATATCAAACAGTCTTCAAAAGAATTAACATTATTCAACATTACGGCAACATTACTCGCGAGTAAAATGTTATTGAAATGTTGTGAAATGTTTGGTATATGGTAACGCAAAATCTCCAACGGCTGTTATAAAACTTATTAAATGAATCAAGGATTTTGCATTTATTCATAGGGGGATAATAATGCGCAGCAAGACTATGTTGTTATTTATTTCTATTCTGGAGCTTTGCTTTGTCATGTCTGGATGTGGATTTCTAAGGAATAGCCATAAAGTATATATGGGGTTTGATAAGGCTGATTACACAATTGTTGCAGAGGAAGATACGCATGGCGGCTTTAATGGGGATGGCAGTTATTATTTGATTCTTGACTGTTCTGCAGCTCATGATAAAGCACTTGACATCGTGAAGGAATGGAATCCGATGCCATTGTCAGAGAATCTAAAACTAATTATGTATGGCGGAGAAAAGGATGGCATTAGTTATTCATTTGAACTTGCAGAAGAAGCGCATTGGCCGATAATAGAACATGGTTATTACAAGTTTAATGACAAGCAGTCAGATGATCCCGCAGATGATTCAGAGTTATTTAACAGACATTCCTTTAACTTTGAGATTGCTGCTTATGATACAGACAACAAATTGTTCTACTATTTCAGATTTGATACGTAAACGATCAGAATAAAGGAACAATGAATATCTGCTGCGATGATTTTGCATCTCGTTGTCATAGCATTGATGGACAAAGGAGCGAGTTGAATTGACCATCGAAAACTTCAGAAGCAAAAAATGGGGCGTGTTGCACACGTGACTGGCGGTGATATAATTTCCGTGGACGTTTACGCGGTCAATGACGCGGAAAACTGGGAGCAACTTACGTTCGACCGGGTGGCGACCGGGCTCAGCGAGTCCGAGTTTATGGAGTATGCCGCGTCGTCAATGCCTTTCCGTCAGGGTTCAAACGGTGAGCCTCTGCCGTGCTTTGCTGTTTTCCACACTGGCATCAACGGTCAATTTATCTCCGCTGCCGGTGAGTACGAGTACGTGATCAAGAGCAGTTTAGTAACTTTCGTGCCGTGAGCCTTTTTGTGCGTTGCGGAATGCCTCGAAGAATGATATAAAACAGGGGACTGTTCAGCTACCTGAAAACAGGTTTTTGAACAGCCCCTTTTTTGCGTATAACGCGAAGTGGATTTGAACCGTGTGTTAGCGAATCCACAATCTCCCATCCTTAACTTATATCTTTCGCAACAAACCCAAACGAAAAACTCTAACCGCTCCCGTTTCGCGTCATTTTTCTTGATTTTACCTCGTAAATTTGGTACGATATTAACGGTGTATTGTGCCGTTGATCGATCCATATCGATCAAGGCCGTTTTTGCTGCGGCGATGATTATTTAGTAAAGAGGTATACTATCATGGGCAGGAAGCTCATTTCGTTCATTCTTGCATTACTGATATGCGTGAATATAATGCCGGCGGGAGTCAACGCGGGTGCTGGAGACGCACACGGCGCGGGTACAGGAAACGTCCTAAATGCAGACACCTCGGGCGCAGGCAACACTTCCGTGATTAAAAACGGAGGCGAAGATATTTCAATTGGCGACGCAAAGGCCGGAAGCTACGTCATATATTTTTACCCCCTGGGCGAGGGCGCTGCCGACTATTACGACATGGTTGCCACGGTGTGGGACGCGGACGGCAACTCGATCGGCAGGTTCCCGATGGGCGCTTACGGTCTTGATTTGTGGGAGCCCAAGAAGGTCGACGCGTTTTTTGACGTTGACCCCGCGACGATAAAGATCACGTGCATGTATAAACCGGAAGGCGCGGAGACGTACGAGGAGATCACGTTCGAGCATGATTTTGAGGAGTTCTGCTACGACAGGATCGCGAGCGGCGAACTTCACGTTGTCCAGAACGAAACGGTGGATTTCTGCAAATATACGATCGAGTGCGTCAAACACGACGACGGGACACTGCCTGGAGTTTTATACGTTGACGCGGACGGTAATCCCCACTACCAGCCGAAATGCTACGGCTTGTCCAACCACGGGTTCACGAACATTCTGACCGACTCCAACGAGGAATACGAAAACGACGGCTGGTACTGCCTGCGCGCGGACTACACCGGCGAGAACGGGTACAACGTTCCGATTTACGTAAACGGCAACGTGAATCTTGTTCTGTGCGATGGTTCGGCCCTTGAGTCGAGTACGTTCATGCTTATGGACGGTTCGTCGCTCACGATCTGGCAGCAGAGAGAGGGCACGGGCAAACTTACGATCGTCGGCGAAAAGGTAACAGGCATCGGAACGTCGAATCAGTACTATCCGGGGATCCAGGTGGAGACCGGTTCGATCCTGACCATCAATGGCGGAATTCTCGACGTGACCGGTCAGGATTACTGCGCGGGCATCGGAGGCAGATATGAGCATGGAAGCGGAGCCATTACGATCAACGCGGGAACGGTCACCGTGAAAGGCGGCACGACTCACAACTCGACCAGTTGGACAGGCGGCGCGGCGATCGGCGGAGGCGGCCATGGCTCAAACGGCCCGATCGTTATTAACGGCGGAACGGTTACCGCGAAACCGGGTGCCCTGAGCTACGGCGCCGCTATAGGCAGCGGAGATGAAGCGGACGGCGGTCCGATCACCATCAACGGGGGAACTGTAATAACGGATGCGACCATTGGCGCAGGTTCTCACAGCAAAAGCGGAGCAGTTACGATCAACGGCGGAACGGTGGAGGTTGACTCAAAAAGCATCGGCATCGGCGGTTCCACGAACGGTCCGATAACCATCACGGGCGGAACAGTCAGAGTATATACAACGTATGTACGCACCGCTATAGGAGCGTCGGGTAGCCAGGAGGATCCGATCATCATCAGCGGCGGAACGGTCATTGCGAAATGCTCCTCGTCAGCCGGGGAATACTCGGGACAGGCGGCGGCGATCGGCGGAGGTGGCGGGGGCCACGCCGGCAGCGCGGGCGTTATCATAATCAGCGGAAAGGATACCAACGTTATCGCGATTTCCGAGGACGGCGCGGGTATCGGCAGCGGAGGCGTGGGACGCGACATGAACGGACAGCTCATGGGGGATCCTGCAGAATCTGCGGGGGACATAACAATTGAAGACGGATTCGTTTTCGCGATGTCCACAAAATCCGGCGCGGGTATCGGCGGCGGCAACGGCTGCAACGGCGGAAAGGTCACTATAAACGGCGGTTACGTTATCGCATACGGCGGTTCGTCAGCCTACAACTGGTACACGGACGGCGCCCAGGACACTGCGGGAAGCGGAGCGCCCGGAGCGAGTGACGACCCGATAAACGTGTACATGGAGTCGTTTCTTTACGAGCTGATCGCGGATGCGATCCTCGATCTCATTTTCTCGAATACGTACAGCGGGGCGGGAATCGGCGGCGGCAGCGGCGGAACGGGCGGAACCGTTAACGTTAACGGCGGTATCGTCGTGGCGAGAGGAGGCACGAACGAGTGCAGCGCCATTGGCTGGGGCAAAGACGCTTCGACTGTTGCGCTGAGCATCTATAACGGCGCCAAGGTGACCTACGGCCACTGGAACGACGGCAACGACAATATCGTTATTGACGGCTGGACCACAGGCACCGACAAGGCACAGAAGGCGCGCGACAACGCTTACGCGAAGATCGAGCCCGGCCCGCTAACGGTGAGATTCGATGTTGGCGCACACGGCACGCCACCGGAGACCCAGATCGTTACAATGGGCCAGACGGCAACGAGGCCCGATGATCCTTCGGAGGAAGGGTTCATTTTCGGCGGCTGGTACAAGACCAACGCGTTTGACGAGCTTTTCGATTTCGAAGAGCCGATCATGACGAACACGGTCGTATACGGCAGATGGCTGACAGGTTTTGATCTAGCAGTTAAAAAGACGTGGCCGGAGGGTGCGGAGCAGGAACTACCTGCCTCGGTTACGATAAATTACACGAATAAAATCTCGGAGGAGAAGACCGAAACCGGCACTCTGACGCTGAAGGCTGAAAACGGCTGGACAACGAATATAACGCTCTCTGAGATCAGTATTCTGACGCTTACAGAGGAGCAGGCGGAGGGTTTCGTGGCGGACGGGTGGACGCTCACGTGCGGTTTGGAGTCGCGAGACGTCACGGATCCGGAAGGAACTCAAGGCGGAGAAAAGGGAACGGCGGTGCTCGACCTTCGCGACGCTTCGGAGCTGAACCTTTCCGCGGAGACGCTTGCGGCGCTCAGAAACGGCGGCGGCAAGGTCACATTAAACAATAAAAAGGCGCGCGTATATTCTGCCGAAAAGCGGTGGGATATTCCGCAGTACAACTATAAGCCGGAAACGGTTTCCGCCGTGCTGCAGCATAAGAACGGCGGTACCTGGGAGACGGTCGAGACCGTCGTATTGAGCGAAGAAAACGGCTGGAAAGCAGACTTTTCGCCGCTTCCCGAAACAGCGGGAATGGACGCGGACTACCGCGTTCGCGAACTTGACCCGGATGGCGATCCCGTTCTTGACGCGGCGGACGAAGGCGGGGCGCAGCAACCTACCGTCACTTTCAGCATTGAACCCTGGACAGACACTCATATGGATATGAGCTACAAGGTGTCGTACACTGACGGAGGCAGCGGGAAGACCATTATCAAAAACACCGCGGGTGAGTATTATTACGTAAAAATAATCTGGCAGAGTAACGACGGCGTCGTGGACATGCCGGAGGAAGTTACGGTGAACCTGTTCAAGGGCTACGCAGTTTCTGACTGGCTGACGCTGTCCGCCGCTAACAACTGGGAAGGCGTTTTTCAGGGACAGATGGAAAGCGCGAATTACCGGGTACGCGAGGAAGATTGCGACGGCGAGACGGTTTTCGTTACCGACCTCGACGCGGAGACGTTCCCGGGTCGGGTTTTCGACAAGGCTGTCTATATAGTTGAAAAGGATGGTGCTCAGCGGATCTACGAGTTCGACGTCACAGTGGAGATTTCCGACAGAGGCCGCACCACCGTTATCACCAACACGAAATCAGGCGTCGTGTTCACGGCAAGGAAGGTCTGGAACACGCCGGGCGACAGCCTGTGGTCTCAGAGGATCTATAGAGTTTCCGCGGTACTTCAGAAGCGCGTTACGCCGGATGACGGGAACGGGGAGCCGGTGTGGCAGGATGTCGAGATGATCGACCTCAGCGCGGACAGCAGTTGGGAAGGCAGATTCACCTCTGTGCCGGTGAGTCAGGATTTTGACGAAGACAACTACCGCGTGCGCGAATTTATCAAAAACATCGCTTACGGTGCCTACTCGAACCTTAAAATTGACGCGGGCACGAACGATCCGGAAGCCGAAGGAAGGCTGATGCTTTTGCCCGGCGACAGCGACAACACAGACCGCAAGCCGGCGCATTTCAGCTGCGAGTACAGATATATCGACGGCAGTATGAGCGACTACGAGTACTCCTCGGCGGGATTCACGGTGTCGTACGAACGTGACGAAGACGGCACCTTCGTGATTAAGAACACCCAGGACGGCATCGTTACGGTCGAGAAGAAGTGGACGGACAGCGACGGAAAAGAGATAAAGGACGGAATTCCCGGGAGCGTTAAAGTCGTTCTTCAAAAGAAAGATAACGGCGAGTGGACGACGGTCGGAGAGGCCGCAGTTCTCAACAAAGAAAACGGCTGGAAGAAGTCGTTTGACCTAACCGGCGAGCTTGATTTGAACGACATTTCCGCGGGCCTTGAGGACTATCGCGTGCGCGAGCTTGACGAAGAGGGGAATATCGTTTATGACGCGGACGACTCCGACAAGCCGGAGGACGCGAAAGGGAAGATTTCGTTTAAAGTGAAGACCGGCGAAGACGACGAGACGGCGGACGTTTATTTTGAAGCGTCCTACAAGACCGGGAGCACCGGCGGCAGCTACACCGTCACCAACAAGTTCCTGGGCGGCCGCTTCGTTATCGAGAAGGAATGGGACGTCGACCTCGAGAAGACCGACTGCCCCGACAGCATTGAAGCCGTGATCCAGGCGAAGAACGGCGACGAATGGGAGACGGTCAAGCTGATCGAGCTGAAGGGGAAGGAAGAGGAGTCCGGGAATAATTCCGGGGAAAACTCAGGCAACAACTCCGGGGGCGGGAACAACTCCGGAGACAACTCTGAAAACGACTCCGAAAACGAAGAATGGAAGACTGTCGTCTACCTCCCGCTCACCAAAAAAACCGACGAAGGCAAGATCGTCAAAATCGAGTATCGCGTCAGAGAACTTCGCGAAGAGACAGCTCTGGACGAACTTATGGGCCGTCTGAAGGATTTCATAAAGCAGGGCAAGGACAAGTATGACGAGTGGATCGAAACGCTCAAGACTGACGGTTCAAAATATTTCAACCTGCTTCCCGACGCAATCAAAGAGGCGGCAAACCAGGGCTACGAGCAGCTTCTCGACAAGCTGAACGCCACGCCGAACGATCTTTACGACAAGCTGATGGAAAAGCTGGACGAAGTCACTTCCGGAAACCGCATCGTTTACGATAAGGACGATCCGGAGGTCAAGAAGGACGACGGTAAAGGCGGAGACGACGATGACGGCGGCGACGAAGACGAGAAGCCCGAGACGAACGCGGTCAGATTCCATGTCAAGGAGAAGAATTCAGTCGTTTCAGGCGGCTCGGTCGACGCGCACGTGACCAAATACAGCGTCGAATACAAGGAAGAGGACGGCACGTTCACGATCACGAACAAGGCGATCCTGGATATCGATCTGATCAAGCGCTGGCTGGCGCTCGGTGTGGAAGAAGAGGATATGCCGGATTCAGCGTGGGTGGTGCTGCTGTTCAAGCCCAAGGAGGGCGCCGTTGACAACGCGGGCGGTATTGCATCGTCGGCAGGCGTTGACATCAGCGGTGTGCTCGACTTTGAGTTCCCGGTCATCAATCCGGAGGACGGCGGCAGGGACCCGGTGAGCATCATCAGTGAGCTGGTGACAGATATTGACATCAACATTTTCAGCAGTCTCGAGATCGTTCCGAAACTGGCGATCGACAAGGTCGACGAGGATTCGAACTGGACGAAAACGTACACCGTCAGCAAGTACTACTGCGGAATTCCGATGGAATACAAGGGGGCCGAACTCTCGAGCGAGATCATAAGGCAGATCGTGAAGTACCTTACGGACGGTGCCATCGACTCGCCGGTGTCCTACAACCCGTTCGATAACTATTTCAGCATTCCCACTCCTGCGATCCGCACACTCGCGGGCATTACCGACCCGGGCACTTTTCTCGACTTCTCGGCGCTCACGGGCAAATTCCTCGAAAAGGCCAAGTCGTTGACAATGGACGACATCAGAAACTTCGGACCAGAGACGCTTCTCGATGATTGGCACCTGATGGCCAACGTCATCAACGTGAAGATCGACTGGAACACAAATCCCGGTAAGGCGGGGCTTGTCATCAGCAAGATCGTGGAAGGCGAATCGGCAGGCAGCAACTTCGTTTTTGAGATCGAAAAGGTCAGCGGTCCAGACGAAGAAAACGGCGAAGAAAACGAACAGGCCGAACCGTTCAGGAAGCTCACCGTCATCATCCCGGGCAGCGGCTCCGCAAAGATCGCAGACGTCGCCCCCGGAGTTTACCGCGTTACCGAGATCACGAGCTGGAGCTGGAGATACGACGCGACAAGTGAAGTTTCCGTAGAGGTCACGATCGAAGGCGAAGATGATGTGACGGTCACGTTCACTAACGCTTTGAACGGCAAAAACTGGCTGAATGCGGAGACGAGGGCTGATAACTTCTTCTGTCCATAAGAACCGGCCGGATAGAATAAAACCGCGTGATTGGGAACGCAGCGCGCCGGTTATGATACTCGTTTCCGCAAAAGAAGGAGGCACGTCGTTCGAAGATTGCTGCCTTGCCATGGAAAATATGTTCATCGCTGCGGCGTCCCTCGGCATTATGAGCGGCTGGGATCACGCTACGGTAAAGGACCTTTTCGACCACGCTCCCGAGCTGAAAGTCGGGAATGTTGTCATGTTCGGCACATTCGAGCAGGACAACGACTCTTCCAACGGCGCGGAACCCGTCGAGTGAATCGTTCTGGCAACGAAAGACGGAAAAGCGATGCTGCTCTCGAAATACGGGCTTGACTGCCAGCCGTTCAACAAAGATCACACATCCGCCACGTGGGAAAACTGCTCGCTTCGTGCCTGGCTGAACGACGAATTTATAAACACGGCATTCAGCGACACGGAAAAAGCGTGGATCTCACTTACTTCTCTCGCAAATCCAGACAATCCAGAGGAGGGAATGAGCGGCGGCAACGACACTGCCGACAAGGTATTTATCCTCAGCCTTGACGAAGCCGTCAACACGGAATACGGCTTTTCCGGCGAGTACGGCACTGCGGACAAGCTCAGGCAGTGCGCTCCGACGTAATAATCGACGTCGCCGCCTCGGGGATCATCAAAGTCACCGGCGGGTTCAGCATCGGCGGCTCCATGATCGCGGTGCGCCCGGCAATTTGGATCGACGCGGAATGATATTAGCCTGACCGTTTTGCACCGGCCGAAACAATAACTCCGCCGGTTTATTTGTTTCAGAAACTTAAAGAAACGTTTTTTGGTCGTTTGACAAACGATCATATTCTGCCAGGGCAGCAGATCGTTATTCGCTCCAACTCAACAGTTCGTTGAAAAAATCAACAAATCGCAACAGCGCGGTTATTGTTTTGGCGCAAAAGCACTGGTATTATAATGTCAGAACGAGCGCCCGTTACTTTTCACGAGGAGTGGTAAAAATGGAATTCAGCGTTGGAAAGAAACTAAAAGAACTGCGGCTCGCTAAAGACGTCACGCAGGACGAACTGGCAAAGCATCTGCAGATATCGCCCCAGGCGATCAGCAAATGGGAGCGGGAAACGGGATACCCGGATATTATGATGTTGCCGCGCATAGCCGCGTTTTTCGACGTATCCGTTGACGAGCTGCTTGGCACCGGCGAAGAGATCCGGCGCGGAAAGATCGAAAAATGGTCAAAAGAATCCTTCGAATATTGTCACACGGGACAGATCGCCAAGAATTACGAGCTTTGGAAAAGCGCGTATAATGAGTATCCCAACGATCAGGAAGTCATTGTCAACTATATGTATGCTTTATCCAGCTACAGACACGTTGTCAACGACGCGTCGATCGCGGAGAAAGCCGTCGAACTTGGCGAATTTCTGCTTCAGAAATCGCCAGACACAGATAAACGCGATTCTGCCAGACAGGTACTGGTCGTTCTGAACAGAGAGCTGGGCAACAAAGCGAAAGCCCGAGAATACGCGGAAGCGGCGACCGATATGATCACAAGCAGGAATTTTCTGCTTAATCACGTTCTTGAGGGAGAAGAGCTGATAGAACACAGTCAGTTGCTTACAATGGAATTAATAACCCACGCGGCGGACGAGATCAACTATTTCCTCGCCGATAATTATCCGCACAATGAAGCGATCGAGATCTGGAAATACGTTATCGGGCTGTACAAAGGGCTGTTTCCCCGGGGCGATCTGGGCTTTTACAATTTGCGGATGAGCGAATTTTCCGGCAGGCTTTCACGAAGATATGCGATGGCTGGAGAGCGGGAACTGTGCCTTGAAGAACTGAAGCATTCGGTCGAGTATATTAAGGCCTTCGAAGAATGGGCAAAGGGGAGCGAGATCGAAAAGCACACGTCTCCCTTGCTGAACCGAATCGATATGGACCGTAATTACACGGTGAGCACAGACAAGAAAATGAGCTATTACGCGCTCAAGGACCTTGACCGCCCTGTTTACGATCCGTACCGCGAAGATAAGGAATTCATCCGCATCAGGAATGAGCTTGAAGCCGATCTTTTTTGATCATACACCTAAAGGTGTGTAGTCTAAAAAGATCGGATAGGCCTTTTCGCATAGGTAGTATAGATTCGAACCAATTTTAATCAATATAACACTGTCGATTTACCGGCTGAAATAACAACTTGCTACAATGAGTGAAAAAAGCACAAGACAAGGAAATTCGAATAGTCACCGTTGTTGCATATTGTCAAGTTACAGTTCATAATACGTATGATATAATCTCCCGCGAAAGGAGGTCGGATTATGACCATCGGCGAGTCAATAAGAACAAACAGGAACCGTTGCGGCCTGACTCAACAGCAGCTGGCGGACAAGCTGTTTGTTACCCACGAACTCATATCGAAGTGGGAAAACGGCGGCAGGATACCGGACTACAGAAGCATCCAGGCCATGGCAGGAATTTTCGGGATCACCGAAGATGAATTGACCGAATCGGGCAGCAGAACTATTGACGAGCTCCGGCCATGCCTTCCGGAGGGCATGACAAGCGACGCACTTGCTGAGATCATAAACGAATTCCTTGAGACATTGACCGAGCGGGACCGCAATATTTTCGTGATGCGCTACTACTTCTTCGAAGACACGGGAACAATTGCCGGCAGGATCGGGATCAGCGGCGGAAGCGTTCGAATGCAGCTTACGCGCATACGTTTCCGTCTCAAATCATTTATCGGGAGGAATAACGATGAAAAACAGTGAATTATATGACGCACTCAGCAAGATCGATGATAAATATGTGGAAAACGCGGAGAATCTGCGTAAAAACACACTCTCTGAAACAAAACCGGGGCCAAGGAACGTTCGCGGGAGGATCAATACGAGGGCAATGACAGCGATCGCTGCCGCAGTGATTGCCGCTGTATTCGTGATGTCAGCTGTGGCGGTATTGACCACGTCGATCCGCCGGAAGAATGCCGCTTCTTCGCCGGATGCCACAGGAGAGCCTATCGTTGTCCAGCCGCCTGTAATTACCGGTGACAACAGAGATCTGGTTTTGGCTGCATTGGACGATTATAAAGATGTTGGTGAAATAATAAAACCCGGTTTTTTGCGGTTCGGCGCAGTCGGGCTTGATGAAAACAACTGCTTTGAAAAGAATAGTCCGATAACCGTCACTTTGGTGATTTTTAGCGAAAATTACGGTAATTTTCCTGATTACGATCTGGAATTCGTTGATCCCGTGAATATTTCTTCGCTTGTCTATAACAAGTATGATGTGGAAGGGCATCAGTGTTTTGATGTTGCTTTTTATGCGTCGCCGGATAAGAACGGAAGCGTCCACGTGGAACTTATCCCTTCAGACGGGCGGGAACATTATTTGTTCGGAAACTGCTATATTTATACGGCCAATTCGGCAGAAAAAATATTTATCAGTACTGCGAGCATGGAGACGGCAATGTCACTGGCGGGCCAGAAGATCATTGACCGGAACGACTCATTCAGTGGGGTTTTCGCGCCTGAAACGTATGGCAATGATTCAGGTATCGTCCGTATTACCGGGTCAGTATCTTATCGGGATGATGCGGGAATATTGCAGCCGGCAGGCAATATTATTGTGGATATTTATAAACTCACACCTGGTTCTGAATTGGTGGAGGTCAAGTCAGTTACAGTTAAGGACGGCGCTTATGCTTTGGATCTTGAAGTGGATATGCCTGAAGGAAATGTGATAATTACAGTGGTTCGCAGAGCTGGATTGGGCGGGAAGCCTGCGGAATTGTCTGAGGTTTTGAGCAGCTATCAACTTAGCAAAATTTCTTTTACTGTCACCTCCGGCGGGTCCTTAGAGCAGCATTTCGATTTCGGGAGTCTGGATAGGTTGGACGACGCGGAAAGAGCGTAAGTGAAGTCGGTTGACCCGATCTTTTTTGATCGCGCATAAGTGGATTCGAACCGAGCGTTAGCGAAACTATAAGCACTAAATTGAGCAAGGTGAAAAGCGCGTAGGAACATGCCGGTGGCTAAGGATCAA
>JAGCTF010000231.1 GCA_017963755.1 Clostridia bacterium
CGTAAAGCTTTCGCACGCCGAGGGCAATTCGGATCTAAGTTTCAGGAATTCCGGCGCGTAAACCGAAACGTCGAGGTCGAAATAGAACATGAACTCGAACTCGCGCTCCGGAATCGGGCGGCTCTCGAGTTTAAGAAGATTGATGCCGAGCGCGTAGAACCTTGACAGCAGTTTGTAAAGGCTCCCCTGTTCGTGCGGAAGTGTGACCATAAGGCTCGTGCGGTTCGCGCCGGGAAGTATTTCAAGGTGGCGGGTAATGCATACGAAACGGGTGTAGTTATTGTCCTTGTTCTCCGCGGCCTGTTTTAAGCATTCAAGCCCGTAATACCTCGCGCACTCGGGATTTGACAGCGCCGCGACGTCGTTTCTTCCGCTCTCCGACACGAACCTGGCCGCCAGAGCCGTATTCTCGTACGGGATCTGCCTTACGCCCGGGAGCGAATTCAAAAAGTCAGAACACTGCATGAGCGCCTGAGGATGCGAGTAAACTTCTTTTATATCTTCCAGCCGCGTTCCGGGTTTTGCGAGCAGGCTGTGCGTGATCTTCATCCTGGCGCTGCGGACAATATAAAACCTGTGGTTCATCATCAGGTCGTACACCGTGTTCACAGTTCCGGCAAAGCTGTTTTCTACCGGGACAATTCCGTATTTGCACAGGCCTTTTTCGATCGCGCCGAACACTGATTCGAAGCTCGAGAAATACATTATGTTCGGATTTTTAAAGAGTTTCTGGCAGGCGTACTGAGAATTGGTACCTTCAACTCCCTGGCACGCGACAGGCGCGAATTCAGGCAAAAGCTTCTCGCTCCCGTCTATTGCGCCACTTATCTTTTTGCAAAGATCGCCGGACAGACCCATAATGTTCTGCTGATATGAGCGGCTGAGTTCGAACAGCAGCCTTAAAAGCAGCGCTGACTGACCTTTAAGCTCTTCCGGAACGTTTTCCACCGTGCGGGCCAGTTTATCCTGTTCGCGTTTTGCGTCAAAAACTCCGAGCCCGTGCTCGCGCTTGTATTCGCCGATGTTTTTAACGATCTCCATGCGCTTTTCGAACAGTTTGAGGAGCTCGCCGTCAACTTCGTCGATCTGTTTTCTGTATCCGTTCATATCCGCTTTTTCGACATTAAATTCAGTCATTTTGCACCATTCCTTCCGGATCTGTCAGTGCGTCATATATAGCAATCGCCGCTGCCGCTTCCACACACGCCAATGCTCTGGGGACAATGCACGGATCGTGTCTGCCTTCTATTTTCAGCGTCGCTCCCGTGCGTGTTTCGAGGTCAATGCTTTCCTGCTCCTTCGCTATCGACGGCGTGGGTTTGAATGCTGCGCGGAATGTAAGCGGCATTCCGTCCGTGATACCGCCCAGTATTCCGCCAGCATTGTTCGTGCGCGTTCGGACAATGCCGTTGTCATAGTAGAATGCGTCGTTGTTTTCGCTGCCCCTGAGCTTCGCGGCACCGAATCCCGCGCCGAATTCGATCCCCTTGACCGCAGGGATCCCGAACACTATTGAAGCGATACGGCTCTCCATCCCGCCGAACAGCGGCCCGCCGATCCCTGCTCCGAGTCCCAGCACGGTACATTCTATTACTCCGCCGAGTGAATCCCCTTCCGCCTTCGCTTTGAGTATCGCTTCCTGCATCATCTGACCTGACGTATCGCTTACCGTCGGGAATGCTTTTCCGGAAATATCTTCCGTAAGTTCGCCTTCGTCTTCAATACCGCCGATGGAACAGATGCGCGAAATGATACTTATGTGCTTTGCTTCTAAAAGCTGTTTGCAGATCCCTCCCGCGATGCACATAGGTGCAGTCAATCTGCCGGAGAACTGCCCTCCGCCCGACATATCTGCTTTTCCGCCGTACTTAACGAAGGCTGTAAAGTCCGCGTGCCCCGGTCTCGGGACGTTCTTTAATTTAGCGTAATCGGAAGGTCTCGCATTAGTGTTGCGGATGATCGCAGATATCGGCGCGCCGCAAGTTTTTCCGTCTTTTATTCCGCTCAGGAATTCGGGCCTGTCGGCCTCTTTTCTCGGCGTGGAATAGCCGTTTCTGCCCGGCGCCCTGCGTTCCATAAAGCGCATGAGTTCTGCTTCGTCAATATCCAGTCCCGCGGGTATGCCTTCGAGCACCATTCCGATCGCTTCGGAATGCGACTGACCGAATATCGTTAATTTTATGTTTTCTCCGTAGGTGTTATTCATTTTCTCCGGCCTCCTTTATGCACTCGCAGTCAGTCTCCCGCTCAGGCGTGATATCGTTCTTTAGCACGTCCCAGAAGCCGGGAAACGATTTCGATACGCAGCACGGATCCGATATAACGACCGGCTTTTGCGCCGCTCCGGCCGCGATTCCCGCTGCCATCGCGATGCGGTGATCGCCGAACGGATCTACGTTTCCGCCCGAAAGTGCACGTTTTCCTTCTATGACGAGCCCGTCGGGCTGCTCGAGCGCATCTGCTCCGATCGAATTCAGCATTGACGCAGTAGAACGGATCCTGTCGGATTCTTTAAGTCTGAGTCTCGCCGCTCCTGTAATGCGCGTTGTTCCTTCGGAAACGGCGGCGAGAGAGGCTATAGCCGGCACGAGGTCCGGTATTTCCGATGCATCGACGTCTATTCCGCGCAGTGTATTTTTGCGGACCGTCACACAGTCGCCGGTCAGTTCGACCAGGGCTCCGAAAGCGCGTAGAACGTCAATTATTTTCTTATCCCCCTGCGCAGAATCCGCTCTGAGGCCGCAAACCGTGACGCCGCGCACGGACACCCCGCCCGCGCAAAGCAGGAACGCCGCGCCGGACCAGTCGCCCTCGATAAAATGCACGCCGGAAAGTGAATATTGCTGACATCCGGGGACCGTGTATTTTCCGCCCTCAAAGCCGAATTTTATCCCGGACTTTTCGAGCGCGTCTTCAGTAAGTTTTATGTAATCCGACGACTCTGCTCTGCCTTCGATCGTAAGCGTGCTCATACCTTCCAGAAGAGGCAGCGCGAACAGCATGCCGCTGATGAACTGAGACGATATATTTCCGGGAAGCGAATAATGACCGGGGCGCAGCCTGCCGCTGACAAACAGTTCATTGCCGCTTTTCGAAAACTCCGCTCCGCCGCCTGACAGCGCGCAAAGAAGCGCATCCATCGGCCTTTCCGGCAACCTGCCTTCCATTGTGAACACGGCCTTTTTCCCGAGCGCGCAAACGACGGGGACAAGGAACCTTAACGTTGACCCGCTCTCGCCCGCGTTGAGGCGTACCGGTTCGCTGCCGCATTGGCCGCAGGGCCTGACCGGGTCAATAACGAAGCGCGTTACGTTTCCTTCTGTGCTCCCGTTTATTCCCGCTCCGAGCGCTTTTAAGCACGACACGGTGGCGTCAATATCCTTCGACTTTTCGCGTATCGTGATCTCGGTCCTGCTGCCCGACAGCGCCGCGCAAATCAGCATGCGGTGGGCAACCGATTTCGACGAAGGCACGTATGCCATGCCGGAGCGCGATCCGGGCATGACTGTCACGGATCTTCCGTCTTTTGCGAACAATATTCCGTTTTCATACGGCTTTTTGTTCATCGTATTCCTCCGTCCAGCATCAGTTCTTCTATCTCACACAGTCCGAATTTTCTGAGCTCGCACTCCCCGATCTTTCGCGGGAGCACGATATTGATATGATCCGTCTGCGCCTTTTTATCCCCGTAAACGTACGGAAGCAGTTCTTCTGCCGTATATCCCGTATCGATCGGAAGACCGTTTTTTGTAAGCACGCGCTCGAGCCTCGCTGGAACGTCGTCGCCGCAATAGCCTCTGTTACACGCGCTTCTCGTGATTATCGCCATTCCTGCAGCTACGGCGATGCCGTGAAGCACCGTATATCCGGACGCGGCTTCTATAGCATGTGCAAACGTGTGGCCGAAATTCAGCATCATTCTCGCCCCTGTGTCGCGCTCATCCGCTTCGACGAATCTGCGTTTTATATCAACGCAGGCCGCTATGAGTTCTTCCGCGTTCTGTCCGCGATCCGCGCCTTCGATCATATTAAAAAGCGCTTCGTCTGCGATCATTGCAGTCTTTACAGCTTCCGCCAGGCCGGAACGGTACTGTTCTTCCGGAAGCGTATTTAGCGTGAGCGTGTCGCAAAGCACGAGCGAAGGCTGGTGGAACGCTCCGACCTGGTTTTTTCCGCCGGGAAGGTCAATAGCGGTCTTTCCGCCGACCGATGCGTCAACGGCAGCGAGCAGCGTCGTTGGCAGCTGCACGAACCTCACGCCGCGCTTAAACGTTGCCGCCGCAAAGCCCGTGATATCGCCCGTCACACCGCCGCCGAGGGCAACGAAAATGTCGTTTCTCGCGATATTGTCCGAAAGCGCCTTTTCAAGGATACGTGAGTACGTGTCAATATTTTTGGAGCATTCTCCGTGCGGGAACGTGAAAGTGCATACGCCAAAGCCCGCGTCTTCAATGCTTTTGCGGACAATATCCGCGTACAGCCCGTATACCGTGTCGTCCGATACGAGCAATACTTTTCCGGCCCCGCCGAGCGCCTTTATATATTCCCCTGCCGCGCTCAGCAGCCCCTCGCCGATGATCACGTCATAGCCGGCGGAAACGTTTACCCGGATCTTTTTCATCTTCCGTCAGCCTCCTCTTTCATCCGCCTGCCTTCGGCAAGCAGATTTACCAGCGTTTCCCTGTCGCCGGAATCTATTGCCTCTTTATATTTATTCAGCTGCTCTATCAGGCCTCCGAGCTCCCGGGAAAGATTGTCCGAATTCTCCAGGAACAGTTCCGCCCACATTTCCGGGTTCAGCCACGCGACTCTCGTAAGATCCTTGTAGCTTCCGGCGGAAATGCCTTTGTGATTCTTTGATGAAGGGCTTTTTACGTACGCGTTCGATACGACGTGAGCGAGCTGCGAAGTGAAAGCGATCATTTCGTCATGCTTTTCGGCTGTTGTCACGGTATATTTTCCGAATCCCGCCGGAGCGAGCAGTTCTTTCATTTTTGACAAAAGTTCAATGTCCGGCGAACCGCACGGTACGAGCACCATAGGAGCCCCGGAAAACATATTTGCCTTTGCGTATTTGTAGCCTGAATACTGTGTGCCGGCCATTGGATGGCCTCCTACGTACGTAAAACCGTACTTAGAAGCTATCTTCGAACAGCCTTCGACCACTACGCGTTTCGTGCCGCACGCATCGATGACTATGGGTTTAGCGCCTATGAATTGACCCATTTTTTCAAGGTATGCGATCGCCGCTTCCGGATAGAGGCAGATGATAACGATATCGCACTCTGAAATATTGTCCGCGGTAAGTTCGGCATGTACGTCACCGGACAGCATGGCAAA
>JAGCTF010000232.1 GCA_017963755.1 Clostridia bacterium
ACTGATAAAAGCGCTGGGAGATATCGTACGTACGCAATATATGATTCCCGCGAAAAAGGACACGCTTTTCATTATTGCGGTTATCGGGGGCGCCGTTGCGAACGTCATATGTAACCTGCTTTTCATTCCTAAACTGGGAGCAACCGGAGCGGTAATCGGAACACTGGTCGCCGAAGCGACAGTGCTTACCATAGAATTATCCGGATGTGCGAGGGAAATGAACTTTGTCAAAATCTTTGCGAAGCAGTTTCCTTATATCATAATTGGCGCGGCAATGGCGGTGGTTGTAAGATTGTTTGCCCATGCGGTAAAACTGCCAAAAAACTATCTGCAAATCGGGGCGATGGTGCTTGTCGGGGCGGCGGTATATCTCTTACTGTGCGTCCTTCTGTGGCTTTTCAAGAAAAACAGTATTTTTCCGGCTTATGCAAAGAGTCTATACAAACGGCTTGCCCGCTCAAAAGGCAGAAAATCCAATGAAAACCTGATTGATGAAACCGACGAAAAAGAAGAACAAGGCGAAATTGCCGGAAACGTGGAGAGTGATACCAATGTCGATAAAGAAGAAACTGTTCGGAGTGGTTCGCGGGGGAATGACTCTGATTTCACCGAAACTTAATACCAAGGTCTGCTACCGTGTTAAGTTTAAACGAAAACTGGACCTGGATCATCCGGAGACCCTGAATGAGAAAATACTGTGGCTCAAGTTTAATACGTACTGGGAAAACGAGCTTGTAAAGCAATGCGCCGACAAGTTGAGGGTGCGTGACTATATCACAGAGCACGGATTTGGATATCTTCTTAACGAACTGATTGCCGTATATTATAAGGCAGAAGACATCGACTGGGATATGCTTCCCGACAGGTTTGCGTTGAAACTTAATGTCGGGTGCGGCTGCAATTTGATTGTGTCCGACAAGAACAAACTGGACAAAAGGAAGGCGGAAGCCACGATTAAAAAGTGGCTGAAAAGAAATTTCTGGCTCGGTTGGTCGGAAATGCAATATAAAGGCGTAAAACCCTGTATCCTTGTCGAAAAATATCTTGGGAGCGACAGCGGAGACCTTCCAGAGGACTATAAGTTCTACTGTTTGAACGGAGAGGCCAAATATGTTATGGTCTGCGTGGACAGGGAAATAGGAAAGCATGCGGCGTTCTACTATTTCAACCGGCAATGGGAGATGATGCCTTATTCGGCAGACTATTTCGCCAATCCGGACAGAATTGTTCCCAAACCCGAGCACATCGACGAAGCGTTTGAAGCGGCTGAAAAACTTTCCAAGGAATTCCCGTTTGTCAGAACGGATCTATATATTGTCGACGGCAAAGTGATTTTCGGAGAATTGACGTTCACGCCATCTGCGGGGCTGGACCAGGGCAGATTGCCTGAAACCGACAAGGTGCTGGGAGAGCAGTTAAGACTTCCGATTGACAAGTGATAATAGATGTCAACATGTCCCTTTAGGGAACTTGTATGCCGAAGAACGTGAGTCGCCGCTGCTGAAAAAAAAAACAACTAATTCGCACCGGTGTGCGTTGTTATATGAATTCAGGAGGCAATAGTATTAATGACCGTGAAGACGATAGGTTTTCCCATAAGCCCGAAAGAAAACGAACGAAGAAGGGCCATTGTACCAGATGATTTAAGAATGTTTGAAAGACCGGACCGGGTCTACGTTGAAACCGGTTTTGGAAAAGTTCTCGGGATATCTGATGACGAATATGCGGCCACGGGGTGTCATATTTGTTCGCATACCGTGGCTATACAGCAGGATATTGTTTGCGATCCAAAGGTCGGCGACGCCGACTATTTAAAGGACTTGCGTGAAGGTCAAATTATTTTCGGCTGGATTCACGCAACCCAGAACAAGTATATCACGGATGTACTGACGGCGAATAAAATAACTGCTTATGCATGGGAAAAGATGTATGAATCCGGACGCCATGTGTTTTGGTTTAACAACGAGCTGGCGGGCGAAGCGGCAGTCATACACGGGTTTCAGTGCTACGGACAGCTTCCTTACGGGCTTAATGTCGCCGTTATCGGAAACGGAAACACGGCACGCGGAGCTTGCCGTGTGCTCAACATGCTGGGCGCTCACGTTATTCAATACACTCGCCGGCAAGAAGGGCTTCTAAGATCCGAAATAGGCAACTTTGATGTTATTGTCAACTGTATTCTTTGGGATGTCGAAAGACAAGATCATATCATATACAGAGAAGATCTCGGGCGAATGAAGCGGAATGCAATGATAATTGATGTAAGCTGTGACAGGAACGGCGGGATAGAGACGAGTGTGCCGACAACCATAGATAACCCGACCTATATCGTCGACGGAATAATGCACTATGTGGTCGACCATACTCCTGCGATATTCTATAAGACATTTACATTCAACAACTCAAGAATAATAGTTCCGTATGTGAATCAGCTTATGTCAGGACAGATAGGAGCAGCTTTGAGGGGAGCGCTTATTACTGACCTCGGCGTGATAATCGATGATGAAATAATCAGAATTCAAAACAGTGACACCTAAAAGGCAACGGCTGTTCGACCGTGTTAAAAGAGGTTTTGCTATATACGAAACGAAAACAGATAGGCTGAAATTAAAAAATAATGGCTGCCACGATGCCGTTTGCTGCGGCGACGTGGCAGCCTTTTTGTTGCATTTTACATCGAAAAGTCGAACCTGTAATCCGCGTAATCCGCCAGATAATAAAGTCCTTCAGCATTTTTGACGAGAACCCCTTCCAAGGCGAGTTCGTCCATCAAAGATCTTGCGAACTCCTCGCCAATCAGCCCGCCTTCGTAAAATGTCGCTGGAACCAACACCGGCTCGCTTGACCCGCGCTGGCTGACAGTCAGGCGATCGACGATTCGTCTCTTGAATTTAAACCTAACCGAAGGGCTCCGCTCCGGCGTCAGCAGACCGTTTTCGCGGCAGAAAGCCGTTAGTTTTTCATAGGCCGCTCGCGCTTCGGGCTGGCCCCAGAGGCCGGTCACGCAGTTGAATTCGGGAATCTCTGGTTCGAGAAGGTCGACTTTCTGCTGCAGTTCTTCTCGGGTCGCCCCGGCGTTTTTGATACGATTAATTTCTCCTAAATCAAGGCAAAAAGCGGCATACAGTCTTATCTGGTGAAGCTGAGGCAGAATGAGCTTGTAAAGCTGGCAGCGGGTGAGCGGGAAAGGTATCGCGTCAGGTCCGGAAGGCTCGGGTTTTCCGGCGAGTTTTGTGAGCGCGTCAATCAGGTTTTGGGCGCGTTTCAGAATGCCCGAAAAGTCGTTGTCCCCGAGAACGTAACCGGGCGACGTCCACCAGTAGCTGTCCCAGGAGTCGCCGCTTCGTGCGTCGCGGATCAGTTCGAGAACCTGCGTGAGGATTTCTGTGTCGTCCGGGTCGCCGCCGGTGATTAAAGCGGCGCTCTCGCGGAGCAGGCGGTCCGGGTCGTCTTCGGGGTTAATAAGGAGGTGACCTGCGGCGTAGAGCGAGAAGAAGTTCAGAACATGGTATGAGTCGGTCTCGCTCCAGTAGGCGGGCACCAGAACGCCGTCACCCTGCGCGCGGACCGTGTTGAAAACGTTCTTAAGCACGCGGTTGTTGACGGTCATGAACGCAAGCTGGTCGATCTCCATGTCGGCGGTGTACCAGCCCCAGACTCCGAGCTCGCAGCCGAGCTTTTTGACGCCTTCCCGGAACGCGGCGCGTTTGCCGGGTGCGTTCCAGACGGGCAGGAACGGCAGCTCCATCAGCATGACGTCGTGAAGGCCTGCGTCGATCAGCGCCTGCGGGTAGTTCCCGGGGCAGCCCCAGGTGTCGACCGCGATCTTCACGTCCGGGTTTCCCGCGCGGAACTTCTCCGCGAGCAGCTTCAAAAAGAAAACAACGCTTTCTATGTCGGCAAGGTTTCCGGGATCGTAAAAATGCGCGATAACGCGGTCCGCGTAAGGCGCGAGTTCGGCGTAAATGTCGTAATATTTGTTGAAGAGCGCAAGCACCCGCGGGTCTTCGCAGGCGGGCAGGGAAGGATCCGTGTTTGTGTACACGGCGTCAGGTTCGGTCCACCCGTGGCCTGAGAATTCCGCGGCCCAGCACCAAACCGTGAAATTGAGTCCGATTTCGTGACAGGCGTTCGCGAGAATTTTGAACCTGTCGTGAACGTTTTCGGGCGAACCGCTCGCCCGCCACGCCGCGCAGATGTCCATGACCTGAATGCCGGTAAAACCGCACGCTTTGATTATTCGCGCGTAATCCCGGAGCTGCCGGTCGGAAAGGCACATAAAATCGTTTAGAAGCGACACGGACGTGTTGCCGACGTAGCCTCTGTTCATGTCAAATTTCCACGTACAAAGCGCCGCTTCGCGCTCTCTTATCCAGGGGTTTTCGGGTGAAAACATAACGTTACCTCCGCTCGCCGCAATAAAACGGGTCTTGTGGATAGATTGTAACCCTCCAAGGGATAATAGTCAATAACGGCGCGCTGCGCCGGGCGGTGTCTCATTCATGTTTCGTTCCTTGACAAATCGCGCCCCGCATTGTATGATTTTTATGGTCAAAACGGGGACCCCCGAGGCAATTCAATAAAAACGGAGAAACCACATGAACAACGTAACGAAACTGACAATTCTTCATTCCAATGACATGCACGGCGACTTCCTGCCCACTGTCAAAGACGGCGTCGAGACAGGCGGCCTCGTCAGGCTGTCCGGCTACATAAACAAGATCCGCGAAGAGCGCAAGAACGTTCTCTACCTGGTTGCGGGCGATATGTTCAGGGGC
>JAGCTF010000233.1 GCA_017963755.1 Clostridia bacterium
CCGGCCGCCTTGCGGCGGGGGAGAAGGTGGCATCGCGGTGATGTTGCGATATAAAACCGCGAACGTCCGCCGCGATGACGGATGAGCCAACTATCATAAAGTCAATAGGAAAATAATAAAAGAACCGATTTTTTTGAGTATAATCAAACCGATGCCGGAAAGGCGTTCGTGATTTTAAAAAATGCAACACAAAAAAGCCATCATTCGGTGGCTCATTTTGAAAAACAACATGTTTGGCTGTATACTCAGACGGGTCGGGAGACGTACTTCTTTCCGTTCTTCAGTACAGAATAAATCGTCCGCGTGACCTTCTTTTGTATGTGTCCCAGGATAACGTAATAGTGTTTCCCTTCGGCTTTCTTCTTCTGGTAGTATTCCTTGAAGACCGGATCCCACTGCCAGATAACTCTTGCAACCTGAAACAGTCCGTAGCGCAGATATTTTGAACCGCGTTTAGTCGGAGCACAGTGTCCGGCTTTGTATTCACCCGATTCATAAACCCGACTGTCAATCCCGCTGAATGACACAAGGCTGTCACTCGTATGAAAGCGTTCTATGTCGCCGATCTCACCCATGATCAGCCCCGCAGTAACATATCCAACGCCGGGAATGCTGAGAATGTCGGGACACGTCTCATTCACTATGCTTTTAATTCTTGCCGTATACATATCGACTCTTTGCTGCACGTGTTCCAGCTCGGCCACCGCATCCTGCAGTTCGAACTCGTAACAGTCGGATCTCACGCCGATCGTATGCTTTGCGGCTTCAATGATCTCGTCGGCCGTGCATCTGCATCTGCCGTGCATAAGCGAGGCGATTTTATCCGCGCGTCCCCTGGCGATGTTTCGCGGAGAGAACTTATACTCCTTAAGAAGCGCAAGAGCCGAACCTCCGTAAATGTTCCTGAAAAGAGTCTTCAGTTCCGGAAAAACCAGCTGAACCAGGTTGTTTACCGCCAGTTTGGCCTTTCTAAGGTCATTTGTTATTAAAAACCTCTTTCTTGATAGTGACTTGAGCGTGTCTTTGTGGTATAATGTAGACGTATAGGGCGTGAATTTGTCCGGATTGTCTGCTACATACTTACAAATGGTCTGCGCGTCGGTGTTGTCGTTTTTGGGTGCGTGTACGCTCGTCGTTTTGCGGGTCATATTGGTTAAAATCGGATTGATCATCATGACTTTGTATTTCTGTTTGTGCAGAAACATCATGATGTTAGTTGAGTAGATGCCGGTTGATTCGAGCCCTATACGTATATCCGAATCCCCCGTCGCTCCGCTGAATGACTCAATGTCTGAGCGGAGTTTTTCGTACCCCTGCTCGGTGTTTGAAACGGTTACAGACTTCTTCTTGAATACCGTTCCCGTTTCACGGTGAAGCATAAAATAATCATGCTTTCTGGATGCCACGTCGATTCCTACACAAATCATGGCTGCCTCCCGGTAAGATAAATTAAAGCCCCGGTGCTTCCCGCGTTGCTTTCCTCGTGTAGCCTGGTGACTGATAACCGGTCGCGAAGATGACTGTCTTCCGCCGTAACCAACTAATTACCACATTTGGGGAAAGCCCGCAGCTTTACCCTCATCCAACCAGTCAACTTGCGTCGCTGTAAGGGGCAATTAAAAAGACTACGGGGCTTTTCTGAAGCTGCCGGACGGGTTTATCGCCTTTGTTTTCCGAAGGGCGTTTTCTTCTGTCCGGCCGGGGTGTCCCCCTTCTTTAAAATCCGCCACGGCGCTCGGGTCGCTCCCCAGCGTTGCCCTATCCTCCGCAGCGGCAAAAGCATTATAATTATACTGCATTTCTCAGCATTATGACATGTGTCGCAGTTTTTTTCTTTGCTTTCCAGGAGACTATTTAATTATACCAGGGGAGCGAGATGATCTACCTCCCCTCATTCCCCCTCGGCGCAAGGTGCGGTGATTGTTAAATCGGATACTGCCTCGGGGACCTTCTCCCCGTAAACGGGGCGAAGGTTTTAACTTGGCGCAGTCACCGCCCGGATTGCCTCAGGAGTGGCATACCCGGGAGAAGGAAAAGGTTGCTGCTGCTGAGAACACAGTGAAGTTATCAATTCTTTATTCGATGATTCTGCACACAGCATCTTTTTTCTCTTGCAATCCCCCGATAAATATGATATAATAATTAACAAATTATGAATAAAATATTAACACGGACAACGGAGGCGCAATATTGCCTGACAACGAACTAATCCCAATCGAATTGACAAATGAAACCGTCGAATCATTGATCTGCGAGATCCGCGGCCAGAAGGTTATGCTGGATTATGATCTGGCACGGATTTACGGGTATGAAACACGTTATTTCAATCAGCAGGTTAAAAGAAACGCCGAGAAGTTTCCCGACGGTTTCATGTTTCAACTTACATATGAAGAGACTAAGTCGCTCTTGATGTCACAATTTGTGACATCAAGTTGGGGAGGCACAAGGAAGAAGCCGTTTGCTTTTACCGAGCAGGGCATATATATGCTGATGACAATTCTTAAGGGAGAAACGGCAACACGTCAGAGTATTGTGCTTGTCAAAGCATTCAAACAGATGAAGGATTACATTATCGAGAACAGCAGCCGGGCTTACTCCGGCCCTTGCCTTGAGTTCAGGTTTTCTTCAATTGACAGGCGTTTTGAGGTGATTGAAAAACGTATTGATACCGTCATGGACAACTTCATCGACGAATCGACGTATAAGCACGTCATTATCCTCGACGGGGAGAAGATCGAGGCGGACGTAGCGTATTCGGTGAGATATTCAAAGGCCAAGCAAACGATAATCGTTATTGA